>WTBX01000210.1 GCA_013138855.1 Methylococcaceae bacterium | reverse complement strand
GCTCAGATAACCACGCAGTGATTTGAGTATGATCGGCATTACCTAGTTGTTTAATAAAAGCAACCATCCAAAAAGTTAATGGAATTAATATAATGGCGGTAATGCGTTGCATCCACCAATGTGCACTGCCTGATTGTGCCGAACCTAAACCTAAAACGTTTGCAAGCGGTGTTTTGTAATCCATTGTCGTTCCTTAAATAAAGATTAATGATAAAAGGGTTAAAACTACTGAGGCTGCAAGTTCTATTTGAGCGTATTTATCCATCGTGGCTTTATCAAATGTCTCGCCTACATCCCAAATTAAATGCCGAATACCATGACAAAAATGAAAAAATAAGGCGTAGATAAATAGCCATAACACCAGTGTGATAAAAGAGTTATTTACAAAAGCTTGTAAGCTCGCATAACTCTCAACACCTGCGGCAATAGCACAGAAACTGTATACAAAAAACAATAAGCCCATCGCTAACACCGTGCCAGTCATTCTATGAGTAATAGAAATAAGCCCTGTTAGCGGTAATTTATAAACTTGCAGATGGGGAGAAAGCGGTCTATTAGGTGATTCCATAGCATTAGCCTTTGGTGATGTTATAGGATAGTTTGACACTATAGCAGACATGGTGAAGACATTAAATTAACAACATTCTACGCGACTAAAGCCACGCCTCCGTAATTAGCGAAAAGTTACTTTTTTACACTTTAATTAAACGTAGATAATCGTTGTTGCCACTCCAATAACTTAGTTTTTAATTCGACAATATCCAAGGTAGTGAGTTGCCTTTGTTTTAATAACTGCTTGCCTGCAACCCAAACATCAGTAACTTGTTGACGTGAACACGCATAAACAATATGTGAAACCACATCATATAATGGTAGTGTCTCTAATTCATCTAAATTAATCGCCACTACATCCGCTGCTTTACCTATCGTCAAAGAACCTGTTTCCGCTTCTATACCCAACGCTTTTGCACCGTTTAAAGTCGCCATTGTTAATGCCGTCATCGCAGGAATGCTGCTTGCATCTCCAGTCACACCTTTAGCTAATAAGGCTGCTGTACGCATTTCACCAAACATATCTAAATCGTTATTGCTCGCTGCACCATCCGTGCCTAAAGCGACATTAATTCCAGCCGCCAAAGCCATACTAATAGGACAAAAACCACTGGCGAGTTTTAAATTAGATTCAGGACAATGCACAATATGTGCGCCTGTTTTTGCGTAAGCCTTAACCTCATCATCTGATAACTGTGTCATGTGTACCGCAATAAACGAAGGATCTAACATGCCTAAGTTATTTAATCGCTCCAAAGGCGTTTCATTAGTTTGTTGCTGTTGTTGACGTACTTCATGCTCAGTTTCATGAACGTGCATGTGTATCGGTATATTCAATTGATCTGCATACATGCGTATTTTTTTTAACGGCTCATCAGACACGGTATAAGGTGCATGAGGCGCAAATGCGGTGGTAATTAAAGGTTGCTGACACATAGATTGATGTAACGCTAAACCTTTTTCCAAATACATCTCACTATCTTCTGCCCACGCACTAGGAAAATCAATCAAAATCAAACCCACACTCGCACGAATACCACGCTGTATTGCTTGATGAGCGGTGATTTCTGGGAAAAAATACATATCATTAAAACAGGTTGTCCCACCCCGCAGCATTTCTGCAATCGCTAAGTCTGTGCCATCTTTAACAAACTCTTCACCCACCCATTTTTGCTCTAATGGCCAAATATGTTGTTCTAACCATTCCATTAAAGGTAAATCATCAGCAATCCCCCGCATCAAATTCATAGGTGCATGAGTATGACTATTTATTAAACCCGGAATTAAAGCATGATTTAAGAGCTTTTCTACTGTATGCGCGGTGTATTTTTGTGCTGCCATTTCACTAGGCAACAAATCAACAATGCGGCCATCATTAATGGCTAGGCAATGATATTCTAATGTTTTCGTTTCAGGTGAAACAGGAATAACCCAGCGGGCATAGATAAGGGTATCAACGTTTATCATATTTTATAGGAAGAGAATTTTATTCGGAGTAAAAACAAATTTTTCAGTCTTTTGAATTTTCTATGAAAACACCAAAATAAGGAATGAAAATTAAATAACATTCGAAACTTAAAATATATTTTCACCATGAAGAACATGAAGCTCATGAAGATAAATCATTAAAACTTCATGTTCTTCATGAGCTTCATGGTTTATAAATTTTATTAAGTTGACGATATAATTTTCGGAAGTTATTAACATCGAATTCCTAAATCACCTCGTTTCACAGAAGATATTGAAGAGTCAATTTTCACTCCATGTTATTAATATTTTCACTGTCATTACCATAAACTTGATCTTTAGGTAAACGTAAGGAGATAAAAAGAGTTGCGAAAAACACTAAAACACCTAAAGTCAACATTGCTTTAACAGGGCTAATTTGTAAAGTGACCGCATAAGTATAACTGCCCACTGCCAACAGCATGGCAACATTTTGGAAAAAATTTTGTAAAGCAACTGCGCCACCACTCCCAATACTTTGTTGTCCAATTTCTTGCAAAGCGGCATTAATTGGTACGATAAACATTCCACCCGCCACGCCGATTGCAAATAGCATTAAACGCGCCCCTCAGACCGTATCCATAAAGCTCAAACCCACAATAAAAACGCCCATAAAATAAGCAGGGATTCGAGTACGACGTAGATGCTCTAAAGGAATTAATTTAGGCACACTCGCTGACCCCACAATAATACCAATGGCTAAAAATAAGGTTAACTCTGCAATTTCACTGGCATTTTTAGTCATTAATACTAAAGGAGCCCATGCAATCAAAATAACTCGCACCGTTGCCGCTGTTGCCCAAAATAAAGATGCGCTTAAGACTGAAAAACGGGAGCGTGTGGTTTCAAAAAAACTACCGATTTGTTGGCCGAATTGAATTATTTTTGAACCTGATACTTCTTGTCTGGAGACAGTATTTGGTAATAATAAAGTGATTACCGCTGATAGTAGAAAAATAATAAGCGTACCGATTAACGCCCATTGTATTGAATAATCCGCAACTTTAGCTCCAATCAACATGCCTAATAAAATAGCAAAAATAGTTGAGCCTTCTATCCAACTATTCGCTTTAACTAAAAGCTTATGACCTGTAAGTTCAGGTAAGATGCCATATTTGGCGGGGCTGAACAAAGCCGCTCCTGCTCCAACAACACAATAAGCAATTAAAGGTTCTATATTCAATAATAATAAGCCTGCCCCAGCAGCTTTAATCAAATTTGCGATAATCAATATCCTAGATTTTGGATGATTATCCGCAAACGCACCTACCCATGGAGCAAGTACAACAAAAGAAATTAAAAAAACGCTTTGTAATGCAGGAACGTACCAAGTCGCAAGATCGTCTGATTGCATTACCATAGCGATCACGGTAAATAAAATAGCATTATCAGCAAAGGCGGATAAAAATTGAGCAATCAATAGCGGATAGATTTGTTTATTCATTATGATTTATAAGCGGCGACTCATCGCAGGAAATAATTATTTACTTAGAGATGTTACCTGTAGTTGACAAAATGTCCATGAAAAATAGGAAAGACATGAAAAAATATAAACAGGAAAGGGAATTTTATAACCATGACGCACATGAAGAGCATGAAGCATTGAAAGCCTACAATCTTCATAAGCTTAATTTTACCGTTATTCACAATTAAAATAGTGCGCTATGACAAGCTAATTTAGCATCTCTCTTTTTTCTAGCCGCTTTAATACGATAAGCAGAGCGAACAACTCCACACTAATTTACTAGGTTTTTAATGCATATTTTCTACGATTTTCAATAAGATATAAATCAACCTTTTACTATTTTTAGTGAACTGACAGTAAGGTTTATTTTTACAAAAAAATAAAGCGTATAATTAAAAGTATAACTTCACAATTCAGGCGAAAAAATGGCAGATTTAGAAAAGTGGGATGTTGAGGATACTGAGTTTTGGGAATCTGAAGGTAAAAAAATTGCTAACCGTAATTTATGGATTTCTATTCCGAGTTTATTAGGTGGTTTTGCTGTTTGGTTGTATTGGGGCATTATTACGGTTCAGATGTTAAATCTAGGTTTTCCGTATGAAAAATCGGAACTATTCACCTTAATGGCGATTGCTGGTTTAACAGGCGCGACGCTTAGAATACCGAGTAGTTTTTTTATTCGTTTGTGTGGGGGGCGTAATACGATTTTTTTTACCACCGCTTTATTAATAATTCCTGCTTTCGGTACAGGGATTGCATTGCAAGATCAAAATACACCTTTCTGGGTGTTTCAGGTTTTAGCTTTATTATCAGGTTTTGGAGGCGGTAACTTTGCTTCTTCCATGTCAAATATCAGCTTCTTTTTTCCTAAAAAAGTTCAGGGCTTAGCGTTAGGTCTTAATGCTGGTTTGGGGAATTTTGGTGTGACTACCATGCAGATGCTGATTCCCTTGTCGATGACGTTTGGTTTGTTTGGCGCGATGGGTGGTGAATCTATGGTTCTAAAATCTACTTCGGGAACTTTAATCGGCAAAATTCCCGCAGGCACTGAAACCTATATTCAAAACGGTGGTTTTATTTGGTTAATATTATTGATTCCACTGGCTTTTCTTGGCTGGTTTGGGATGAATAATATTCGTGCCGAACATGTATCTCCTACAGTAAGGAGTCCAGTTACTTGTTTTGGGATGATTTCAGGGATGTTTTTAATCGCTTTTGGCAGTGCTATTTTTGGTTTGTGGCTAATGTTGCCAGAATCAGTGAATGGCTCTGGTTTTAAAGTGCCTAAAGAAATTGCCTTAGTCATTGTCATTATGTTGACGGTTTCGTTACTTAAAATTATTCCAGGACAAATTGGAGATAGTTTACATAGGCAATATCAAATTTTTGATAATAAACATACTTGGGTGATGAGTATTATTTACACCATGACCTTTGGTTCATTCATCGGTTTTGCAGCGTGTTTCCCCTTAGCCATTAAAGTGATCTTTGGTTATCAACATATTATGGTTGATGGGGTAATGAATCATGATATTGCCAATGAAAATGGTCCTAGCGCGTTAATGTATGCGTGGATGGGGCCTTTTATTGGCGCGTTAATTCGCCCAGTCGGTGGTTTGATTGCTGATAAACTTGGCGGTGCTTGGGTGACTCATGCGTGTGCAGCCGTGATGGTATTAAGTGCAGGCGGCGTTGCTTATTATATGAAAGCGGCTTATGGTTCAGCGACACCCGAAGAATATTTTTTGCCATTCTTTCTATTATTTTTAGTCTTATTTACTGCAACTGGCATAGGTAATGGTTCGACCTTTAGAACGATTGCAATGGTTTTTCCTAAAGAGCAAGTAGGTCCTGTTTTAGGGTGGACTTCTGCGGTTGCTGCTTACGGTGCATTTTATATTCCTAAAGTATTTGGTGAGCAAATTAAAGCGACTACACCTGAAGTTGCATTGATTGGTTTTGCCTCTTTTTACATCATTTGTATTATGATTAATTGGTGGTTTTATTTACGCAAAGAAGGCGAGTTTTATAATCCTTAAATTTCAGAAAACAAAACAATGGCTGAAAAAGATATTATAAGCAAACAAAGTATCAAACGGATTGCCGTTGATATTGCCATTCATTTATTACATTTGGAGATAGACCCAAATGATGTTGAACTATTGACCACAGAACAGCAGCGCGTAGAGGATAGACGCGCTGATTTAGTCGTCAAATTAAAACTAAAAAATAAGCAGCCGTTTATATTGCATATAGAAATTCAAAGCAGTAATGATAAAAAAATGCCGCTACGCATGATGCGTTATTATACGGATATTGCTTTAGCCTATCCTAAATTTCCCATCAAGCAATATGTGATTTATATTGGTAAGCGAACTTTAAACATGGATGATTTTGTTAAGGATTCAGATTGGTCATATCGTTATCAATTAATTGATATGAAGGATGTAGACTGTCGAACTTTAATGGCACGCAACAATCCTGATGCTTTAGTTTTAGCAATTTTATGTGATTTTAAAGGGCGTGATGAGCAAGAAATGGTGAATCACATTATGCTTAGTTTGTATGAACTACTCGAAGATGAGCCAAAACGATTTCGAGAATATGTTGGTATGTTAGATGTCTTGGCCGAAAACCGAGATTTACAAATACAGATAAAAGAGGCGGGGAAAATGATAACTCAAATAAATATTGAAAAGTCAGGGCTTTATCAATTAGGTGAAGAACGGGGCGAAGAGCGAGGAGAAAAACGTGGTGCAATTTCTACATTACAAAATAGTATTGTGAGCATTCTCTCGACACGTTTTCAACAAATTCCAGAGTTAGTCAAAAATAAGTTATCAGGCATTAAAAATATTGAAGTTTTAAATCAACTCTTAATCAAAGCGATTAGTATTAATAAAGCTGAAAATTTATTTGATGATTAAATAAGCTGTCGCGTAGACCTCAGAGGTTTTAAAAACCTCTGAGGTCTGAATATTAATGATAAAGTTAAAAAACATCAACTTAGAACAAGTAGCAACAAAATCCTAAGAATAATAAAAATATAACTCAATAAAACATCCTACATTCAGGAGAAAACAACCATGAGTCACTTTTTAGACCGTTTGAATTTTTTTAAAAAAGTTCAAAGTACCTTTTCTAATGGACACGGAATTGTCACGAACGAGGATAGGCAATGGGAAGAGGGATACCGTAACCGTTGGCGTTTTGATAAAGTCGTCCGTTCCACGCATGGCGTGAATTGCACGGGCAGTTGTTCGTGGAATATCCATGTTAAAAACGGCTTGGTTGCTTTTGAAATGCAAGCCACCGACTATCCGCGTACTCGTCCCGATATGCCAAATCATGAACCACGAGGTTGTCCGCGTGGCGCGAGTTTTTCTTGGTATTTATATAGCCCTTTGCGTGTTAAACATCCTTTAATTCGAGAGCGTTTAGTCTCTTTATATAGAGAGGAACGCGCCGCAGGTAAAGACCCTGTTGAAGCATGGGGTGCTATTCAAGAAAACCCCGAAAAACGTAAAAAATATACCGCTGTGCGTGGATTAGGTGGATTTGTACGCGTTGATTGGACGGAAGTTTCCGAAATTATCGCTGCCTCTAATGTGTATACGATTAAAGCACATGGCCCTGATCGCATTGCAGGATTCTCACCAATTCCAGCGATGTCGATGATTAGTTATGCGGCAGGTAGTCGTTATCTTTCGTTAATCGGTGGGGCATGTTTATCGTTTTATGACTGGTATTGTGATTTACCGCCAGCATCCCCACAAACATGGGGCGAACAAACCGATGTACCCGAATCAGCCGATTGGTATAACTCTACTTATATAGTGGTTGCAGGTGCAAACTTGCCGATGACGCGCTCACCTGATGCGCATTTTTATTCAGAAGTTCGTTATAAAGGCGCGAAAGTTGTAGCGATTGCGCCTGATTATGCCGAATATGTGAAATTTGCCGATTTATGGATGCCCGCCAAACAAGGCACCGATGCAGCCATCTTTTTAGCGATGGGACATGTAGCGTTAAAAGAATTTCATGTTGATAAGCAAGATGTGTATTTTGAAGAATACGCACGCACTTATACCGATTTACCGATGCTCGTTATTTTAGATAAACACGGTGATGCCTATGTAAACGGACGTTTTGCGCGTGCGGCTGATTTTGATAAGTCTTTAGGCGAAAAAAATAATCCTGATTGGAAAACCGTCGTTATTGATGAAAACAGCAACGAAGTCATGGCTCCCAATGGTTCGATTGGTTTTCGTTGGGGTGAAGAAGGCAAATGGAATTTAGTCCCTAAGAAAAAAGGGCGCAAAAAATCTAAACCGCGTTTAAGCCTGTTGTTTGATAAAGATGAAGTAGTTGAAGTGTTGTTTTCCGATTTTCAATCGGGCAAAGATTTATCCATGCGTCGCAATGTTCCTGTGAGAAAAGTAACATTAAATGGTAAAGAAGTCTTTGTTGCGACCGTGTTTGATTTGCAATTAGCACAATACGGTATAGATAGAGGTTTAGGCGGTGATGCGGCAACAGGTTACGATGATGCCAGTATTCCGAATACGCCAGCATGGGCTGAAAAAATCACAGGTGTAAAACAAGCTGATATTATTCGTAGTGGTCGAGAGTTTGCTGACAATGCTGCTAAGACTATGGGTAAATCTATGGTCATTTTAGGGGCGGGCCTAAATCATTGGTATCACAATGATATGCACTATCGCGCCATTATGAATTTACTGCACATGTGTGGTTGTGTCGGACAAAGTGGTGGCGGTTGGGCGCATTATGTAGGACAAGAAAAATTACGTCCGCAAGCTGGCTGGGCTCCGATTGCATTTGCGTTAGATTGGCAAAAACCACCGCGCCACATGAATGGCACAACCTACTTCTATTTTCATACCGACCAATGGCGTTATGAACAATTAGAAGCCGATAATTTATTAGCAGCCACCGCTGCGGATAATTATAAAGAGCATAACTTAGCCGATTACAACGTGGTCTCACAGCGTTTAGGTTGGTTGCCTTCTGCACCGCATTTTAATAAAAATCCATTAGATATTGTTAAAGACGCTGAAAAAGCGGGTGCGAAAGATGACAAAGGGGTCTCTGATTATTTAGTCGATAAGCTCAAATCAGGTGAAATAGCCTTTGCTTCAGAAGATGTGGATGCCCCTGAAAATCATCCGCGTAATTTATTCGTCTGGCGAGCTAATTTAATTGGTGCAAGTGCGAAAGGTCATGAATATTTTCTCAAACATCTACTAGGCGCACAAAATGGCGTGATGCAAGATATTTTGCCCGAAGCACAAGGTAAAGAAATTAAATGGCATAAAGAAGCTCCTATCGCTAAGTTAGATTTATTAGTGGATATTAATTTTCGCTTAAATTCTACAGGTGCGTTTTCGGATATTGTGTTGCCTACCGCGACTTGGTATGAAAAAAATGATTTGAATACCACCGATATGCACCCCTTCATTCATCCCTTAACCCAAGCGGTTGATCCAGGTTGGGAATCACGTTCCGATTGGCAAATTTTTAAAACCCTTGCTAAAAGTTTTTCAGAATTAGCGGAAACACATTTAGGCACACAAAAAGACGTGGTGGCATTACCAATTTTACATGATACGCCTGCCGAACTAGCGCAAGCGATGGATGTTAAAGACTGGAAACGCGGCGAATGTGAAGCAATCCCGGGTAAAACCATGCCATTATTTAAAGTAGTCAAACGTGATTTTGCAGATACCTACAAAAAATTTACCGCTTTAGGGCCTTTATTGCCCAAACAAGGTAATAATATTAAAGGCATAGACTGGAATACCGAAAAAGAATACGAGAATCTCAAAGATATTTGTTACACCATTAAAGATGAAGGTATATCTAAAGGAATGCCGTCTTTAGAAGTGGATATTAATGTTTGTGAAGCGATTCTTGCCTTAGCTCCTGAAACCAATGGTGAAGTTGCGGTTAGATCGTGGAAAGCTTTAAGCACTAAAACAGGTATTGACCATACGCATCTCGCCTTGTCGCGTGAAGATGACAAAATCACTTTCCGTGATATTCAAGCCCAACCGCGCAAAATTATTACTGCGCCTACATGGAGTGGCATTGAATCGGAAAAAGTCAGCTATAACGCTGGTTATACCAATATCCATGAGCATATTCCTTTCCGAACTTTAACGGGACGCGCACAGTTCTATCAAGACCATCAATGGATGCGTGATTTTGGCGAAAGCTTTTGTACTTACAAACCTGCGGTGGATATGCAGACCACCGATAAAATCGTCAAAAAACTCAAAGACAAGCCCTATTTAAAATTAAACTGGCTCACACCGCATGGTAAATGGGGGATTCATAGTACTTACCACGACAATTTACGCATGTTAAGTTTATCGCGTGGAGGACCTCATGTATGGATTTCTGAAACAGATGCCGAAAAAATAAACTTGGATGATAACGATTGGGTAGAAGTGCTTAATATTAATGGTGCGACGATGGTGCGAGTTGTCGTGAGTCAGCGGATTCCCGATGGCATGGCGATGATGTATCACGCGCAAGAAAAAAATGTGAATACACCTGCATCTAATACCACAGGTAAACGTGGCGGCATTCATAACAGTGTCACCCGCGTCACCGTTAAACCTACGCACATGATAGGCGGTTATGCTCAATTAAGTTATGGATTCAACTATTACGGCACAGTCGGTTCGCAACGTGATGAATATGTGTTGTTACATAAAGTGGAAGATAAAGATATTCAATGGAAAGATGCCGCATTAACCCCTGAACAGGAGCAAGCATTGAACCCAGAAGGCATACCGCAAGCGGATTATGCTCATACAGAGTCGGAGAAATAATCATGAAAATAAGAGTAAATTTTTATGCCTGTTATCAGTAGATTTCTTGGGATAGTTATAGCGATGTATTGGGACGATCATGCGCCACCACATTTTCATGCAAAATATGCGGAATATGAAATTACCATTAATATTCTTACGGGTGTAGTTGAAGGTAAATTTCCAAAACGAGCATTACGTCATGTACTTGAGTGGTATGAATTGCACAAAGATGAATTGATCGAAAATTGGCAGCTTTGTCAAAAAGATGAAGCTCCAAAAACCATTGAACCTTTGGAGTAATCTATGTTTCTTCATGTTATTAAGGCTAAATATTTAGAAGATTATAAAGTAGCCGTATCCTTTAATGATGGGCGAGAAGGTATCGCTGATTTATTCGGTGTTTTAAAAGGTTCAATGTTTGAACCTTTAAAAGATAAGTCAAAGTTTTCAACTCTCGTTGTTGATGAGGAGTTGGAAACAATTGTTTGGGAAAATGGTGCAGATTTAGCACCTGAATATATTTATTTTCAAGCCTTTAAAAATGAACCAGAACTACAGCCGCAATTTAAACAGTGGGGTTATTTAACCTAATGGCTATAAAGTTTTCAACAGTATTTTTACTCAAAACACAATAACACATGGCATATAGCGAATTTACCATAAAAACAGTCAAACAAGAGTTTGGACTGACTATCATCGAAAACAAGGATGTTTTTAAAGAGATTGAACCTTTGATAGTCAGTGATTGTTTTAACTAAACAGTTAGACAATAATGTTCCGCTTGCTTTAGCGATTAATACCGAAAAAGCACGTTCTGAATTTATTATTGCCTTTGTACTACTGGAATTAAGAAATCATTTTCAAGATCAAGTGAGTTTGTTTTCTGGTATTGAGTTTAATGTTGATAAAGAAAAAAATTTAAACGGATTCTGTGACTTTATTATCAGCCTTTCTACGGAGCAACTGTTCCTAAGTTCGCCCGTGATAACGGTGGTTGAAGCAAAAAACGAGAACATTATTTCTGGCATTGGCCAATGTTTAGCTGAGATGGTGGCATCAAAAATATTCAATGAAAATGAAAACAATGATTTGGAAAGTATTTATGGTGTCGTTAC
>WTBX01000379.1 GCA_013138855.1 Methylococcaceae bacterium | reverse complement strand
TCAAAAATATTCGTTTAGATATTCAAGGGGTGAGTGCAGATAAAATTTTGCCTGTGGGTGTCGTTCTCGATAAAGCGGGGCGTTATGGTTATGTGGCGATGGGATCTGCCAATCGTGTCGCGGTGGTTAATGCGAAAACCTTGGAAGTAGAAAAATATTTATTAGTTGGGCAACGTGTTTGGAATTTAACTTTTTCACCTGACCAGAAACGGCTTTATACCACTAATGGAATCAGTAATGATATTTCGATTATCGACTTAGAATCCCATAAGGTCACAAAATCCATTGGTGTTGGTCGTTATCCGTGGGGAATTGTTTCTAAACCATGAAGACTGCCTTAACCATAGAAAATTTGAGTTTTGCCTACGGCAAAAAAAAAGCACTGGATGATGTTAGCTTTAGCATTAACCGTGGTGAATGCACGCTATTATTAGGGCCTAATGGTGCAGGAAAATCGACTTTATTTTCGCTAATCACACGTTTATACGATAGTCGTGAAGGCAATATTAACTTATGCGGTTTTGACATCAAAAAACAATCGCGTGAGGCTTTAGGTCGTTTAGGGGTGGTTTTTCAACAAACGACGCTAGATATGGACTTAACCGTGTTGCAAAACCTGCACTATCACGCCGCTTTACATGGTATTGCTCGCAAAGTCGCTAATCAACGTATTCAAGAAGAGCTAGAACGTTTAAATATGTATGAACGCCGTAAAGAAAAAGTGCGCCAACTTAATGGGGGTCACAAGCGGCGGGTAGAAATTGCCAGAGCTTTGTTACATAAACCTTCCTTATTATTATTGGATGAGCCTACTGTAGGGCTGGATGTACCTAGCCGTAAAAGTATTGTCGAACATGTACATCAGCTTGCTAATGACAATCAATTAGCGGTGTTATGGGCGACTCATTTAATTGATGAAATTTACCCTGATGACAGTTTATTGGTATTACATCAAGGGCAAATTAAAGCGCGAGGCTCTATTCCTTCCATCTTAAAAAGTAGTAATACAGAAACCGTGAGCGATGCTTTTTACCAACTGACACAAGGAGCGTCAGCATGATTTTAATGCATTTTTGGCGAGCGATGTGGGGCATTGTTGGGCGTGAATTATTACGTTTTTTAAAACAAAAAGAGCGATTTGTTTCCGCACTCGTTAGACCCTTAATTTGGTTATTCGTCTTTGCCGCAGGTTTTAGAGCCGCCTTAGGATTAGCGATTACCCCGCCTTATGAGACTTATATTTTATATGAAGTCTATATCACACCAGGTTTAGTCGGGATGATACAACTTTTTAATGGAATGCAAAGTTCGTTGTCTATGGTTTATGATCGAGAAATGGGGAGTATGCGGATTTTAATGGTTTGCCCCCTGCCTCGCTGGTTTTTATTAATTAGTAAATTAATTGCGGGGACCGCCGTTTCTATTTTGCAAGTTTATGTGTTTTTAAGCATTGCTTGGTTTTATGATATTCAAGCTCCGTTGCTAGGTTATCTGTGGTTATTACCTGCGCTGATATTATGCGGGTTAATGTTAGGCGCGTTAGGATTATTACTCTCTTCATTTATTAAACAACTAGAAAATTTTGCGGGAGTCATGAATTTTGTGATTTTTCCCCTATTTTTTATGTCTACCGCGCTCTATCCATTGTGGAAAATGAAAGAGTCTAGTACCTTACTGCATGATTTGGCCTTGTATAACCCTTTTTCACAAGCCGTAGAGCTGATACGCTTTGCCTTGTATGGGCAATTTAATCAATATGCGTTTATTTATACCTTGGTCGCATTTCTAGTCTTTATGTCAGCGGCAATTATTGGTTACAACCCTTCTAAAGGCATGATGACTCGGAAGGGAGGAAAGTAAGAGTATTTGACGGAGATTACGCATTGTTCACGAAACCTTTCAAACTGTACGATTAAAAGACTGGCGGCAAGCTGAAGGGCAAAGCCCTTTAGTTTGCTGCCAGTCCCCATGCTCAAATTAATATATTTAGTGGGGACTGGCAGCTACCCAAAAGACTACGTCTTTCAGGTAGCCGCCAGTCTTATGTGGTTCTCAGTTTTATTTTTTAATGGGCTAAGTTAATCGTACAGATCGACATTTTCCGCGCTTTTTATGATTTTCGTGGACAATTATTAAGTAATTCATAATATCCGTTATTTAAAATTGACGAATTAATTTCTTAAGGTATTCTTATATATTCAAGAGATTTGAAATGCTTACACATTAAAAAACTGTTAAAATCGCTCTAAAATAGGCTTGAATGTTAATTTTATTCAAGATAATCTATCTTAAACTTAAGTAAGTCGCTTATAAATAATACTACGACAAAGTCTTAGAATAAATTAGGCAGTACCTATATCGTTAAGTACGCTAAAACAGACAGTTAATAAAAATAATAGACTTGAAGTTAGATATAACTCGCTAAAACGACTATTATTTTAACAAACACCTGAAAACCTTTATTATCATGAGAAGCTTGTGAAAAACTCTTTTTTTCTTGTTATTCCGCCACAACAAAAAGATTCAGAACGCTTAAAACTCTATGAAGAAGAGACTTTAAGGCAATGGGTTACAGATTTGCCAGTTGCAAACCCAGGCTTGGCTACGCGCTTATTTCATGATTTTATTAAAGAATTTAATAAAACAGAAATGGATGTACAGCTCAGGATTGATACGCTGGAAACCTTAAAGCCTAATTTTTACGATATAGAAGACTATTTGCGAGCAAGGCTCACTAAAGCGGGTTTTCCTAAAGGTGAAAATGAGCAAAAAATCTTGGATGTTGTTGTTTCTATCGAAAAAGAATTCACCATCGGTTATTGGATGGCGGTTAAGGAATTAACCAAACGCACAGTAGGATGGTTCCAAGGAAAAAATACCGCCTTAGCTCTTCAACGAACCATCAAAGGTTTAGGTAATATCGCTGCCACCCATTATATGATGTGCTTACCCGTCCCTGATTGGGTCTGGATAGATTTACATTCGCTTTACAAGCTCAGCGTTAAAGTCAAAAAAGATGCCACAAAAGTACCCGATGATTTAGACAAGCCCAGTAGAACGAGTACTGCGGAAGAAAGCTATATGCAAGTCTTGTTATTAAGCCTGACAGATCCAAGTGGCTTAATGCAAAAAGAAATCTCGCAACTTTATAGTTTTCTTGGAAAATTTGCTTACCTCGCACATTTAGAAAAAAAACCTGTTGGGGTACAAATGTTGCAATGCGTGGTGTTAATCGATGAAGATGCACCTCCTGAATTTGAACATGAGGAAAAACCTTCCGATTCAGGAAAAATGTATATTAACTTTAGCGATCTTTATAAAACCATAGGGCAGCGCGACAAAATGGTCAGCGATGCTCATGCCCGTTTTAGTGCGATCAGCATTCCTAGAGGTTCTACCGAAAAACTTCCTGCCGAGTTAATAGATTATTTAGAGCAACGCTGGATAGGCACAGAACTACACGGAATGGCATGTTTTACTGACCGTCTGGATAGATTCTTTTCTATCGGTCTGGAAACAACCTATGAATTGCAACGCTCAGCTACGTTAAAACAAAATAAAGAGCTAGAATATTTAGCCGAATCCTCTTCTGAAAGAGCTTTATCTTGTCGTTTTGAGAAAGAAGGCATCATTTCCATAGGCAGCATGATTAGTTTTAGAAAAGTCGATGCCGCAGGTAATAAACGCTCCTTAGGTGTGGTTAATAAAATCATCATGCCTAAACAAAAAAATGATGGCCTAGACTTTGAAATTCAACTAATCGCCCCTCAAATTTATGCTGTCAGTTACACCCTGATGGATGAGGATAAAGATCAGGAACATGAGCCACAAAAAGCATTGCTTTATGGCGTAAAAGACGAGCTAAACGATAAACGATTTATTATCGTAGACTCATACTCTCTTAAAGAACAAGATGTCGTCAAATTAGTCATGCCTCAGGACGAGTTTTTAATTCTACTTTTAAATAAAAAGAATATCGGCTTGGGTTATTGGCAATTTGAATGTAAGCGTGTGGTCGAAACTGAGCTAGACGCTATTAAACCTACGGCTGTAGTAAAGAAAAAAGGCTATGACTTCATTTAATGATGTTATGGCATGAAAAAGGACATCTTTCATCAAACTGAATATATCTCTGCGAAAGACACAAAACACACAAAACCTTAGTTTTCATGATTTTCGCGGATAAATGTAAACAGAGAAAAGAGGGATAGCAAAAAAATTAATAAAGTATGACCGTGTAACTTTATCCATCTGGATATTCATAATAATAAATAATACGCATTAAAAGGAAAGAAAATGAGTGATTCTGAAAATACTGAAAACACAAACAATTCTGAAGATACAGCAAACACAGCGGCTCAAGCGATGGGCGGTGCGGGCAATGCACTTTCCAAGGTGATGGAGTTAAAAGACTCTAACCCTAAAGTTTTTTTTGGTGCGATAGGCGCAGTTGTAGTCTTGCTATTAATTGTTATGATGAGTGGAGGCAGTAGCAATAAGAAATTAACTCAAGCCACCTTTACAAAGCTAACGGTAGGGCAGCAATATACTTTAAAAGGTGCAAATAGCGCGAGTGAAAACGCGACTATAAGTATCGCTACCGTCGCAGGTACTGTTTCTGCTTTTGATGAAGATGAAGTAGACCCATCAGCCCCTAACGCTTGCAAGCAAATTCCTGAGGGAACTAGCGTAAAAGTTATTGATTTGCAAAAGAGTTTAGGCGTAACTTATGCCAACGTTGAGATTTTAGAAGGCGAATGCCAAGGTAAAAAAGGTTGGGCTTTATCAATTGATATAAAATAAAGTGTTGACATAAACTGGGTTATCTTTATAATGTACAAGATAACAACGCGGGAATAGCTCAGTGGTAGAGCACAACCTTGCCAAGGTTGGGGTCGCGAGTTCGAATCTCGTTTCCCGCTCCAAGTTTTAAAGAAGGCCGCGAATTTCGCGGCTTTTTTGTTTGCCGATATAAGGCTGCGTAGCAAAGTGGTTATGCAGTGGCCTGCAAAGCCATCTACACCAGTTCGATTCTGGTCGCAGCCTCCAATCATTGCTTTAAAGAGTCCTCCTCAAGTTGCTCGTCCAAAGCCTTATCTAAATCAAAATCTCCTTCTAGCTCCTCATCAGGAATCTCGCCATCGTAAACCAAATATTTACGTCTCGCGATATAGCTATCTCTAAAAAATAAATAACGATCTAATGCGGCCTCATCCGCAATTTTTCCCAATGTCAGCATATTTGCGCGTGTATCTATTGCATTTAAAACGCTTAAGCCTGTTGAAATATAAGGGCTTGCGACATAGCTAATAGGATCCGTCGCTGAATCGCCAATTAAACCAACAATTCCGCGCGGTGAGCTAGGGCCTACAAAAGGTACAACCATGTAATAACCTGTAGGTAGCCCCCAAACACCTAATGTTTGTCCAAAATCTTCATTATTTTTCGTTAATTCCAATTCAGCTGCCACATCAAATAGCCCGCCGATTCCTAAGGTACTATTGATTAAAAAACGTGCGCCATCTTGACTGCCCTGAAGGAATTTCCCTTGTAAAAAATCATTCAGCGTCACACCTATATCATCAATATTGCTAAAAAAGTTACTTACCCCTTGGCTAGCAAAAGAAGGCATAATCCACTCATAGCCTTCTGCAATAGGACGCATAACATGCTCATCTAAGTCATCATTAAAAGATTGTACATCTCTATTCCAATCTTCCCATGGGTCGATAGAATGCTGGCCTGTCGTTGTGCAAGCGGTGAGAAATATAAAAGATAAGACAATAATTAACACCGAAGTTAAATTATTATTTAACATGTTACTCCCCCCTCATTCCCTAATATTTTTTAACTGATGTTATGCAAAGACGTGAAAATTAATTTCAAACCGCTTTTATTTTTACCATGAAGCGCATGAAGAACATGAAGTTTTAAAAACTCGATCGGTACGATTAATAAATATTGAAAACTCGCTAATAGCTAAAGCAATCAAAGCTCTTCTTGATTTTCTTAGCTTTCGTGTTTTTCGTGGACATTATCGTTTTGCGTAACATCAGTTTTTAATCTGGGTTACACTACCGCCTAACGTATCACAAAGCGAAACAATCATCGACTTTCATTATGCAAGAAATTGAAAACCCTTTAGCCAACCGTTTTAGAGGCTATTTGCCTGTTGTTATTGATATAGAAACCGCAGGCTTTAATACCAAAAAAAATCCTTTATTAGAAATTGCTGCGGTGATTGTAGAACGCAATCAGCAAAATGACCTGAGTATCACAGAATCTCATGCTTCTCATATCATTCCTTTTAAAAATTGCGAACTTGATGAAGCGGCACTTAAATTTAATGGCATAGACCCTTATCATCCTTTTAGGCTTGCTTTAGATGAAAAAGAAGCCCTAACTAAATTATTCACGCCAATTAGAGCGGCGGTTAAACGTAATAACTGTACCCGAGCGATTTTAGTCGGACACAACCCTGCGTTTGATATAGGTTTTTTGAATGCCTCGATTGCTCGTAGTAAAATTAAACGCAGCCCTTTTCACCCCTTTAGCAGTTTTGACACCGCCACATTGGGGGGGCTAATCTATGGACAAACGGTCTTAGCAAAAGTTGCTAAAGCAGCGGGCTTAGCTTGGGATAATGAAAAAGCCCATTCTGCACTTTATGATGCCGAACAAACCGCAGAATTATTTTGTATGATGGTTAACCGTTGGGAAAAACTAGAATCCCTAGAACAAGAAGCTGTGACAGAAATTTAACTGTTAAAATCAGTGGTATCGGACTAAACTATTAATTTGATTGAGAAGAATCGTCAGCAAACTATCTTCATGATAGTTTTTTATTAAAGAGAGCATTATATGATTCAAAAAGCTGAAAAAATAATTATCAAGCGTTTAATTTTAGCGGTCATTACGATGGCAGTTTCCTCTGTCTCAATAGCTGAATATAATCCTGATGAAGATAATAAAGCTCCTTTGGGTGAGCTTTATAAAGGTGACTATGGTGAACTGTCAGTAGGCTTACACTTACAGAATGCCACTTTTATAGGTGCTAACCTCTGGATTGGCAATGCTCACACTGATCTTGATGATTCGTGGGCAGAATTTTCAATAGAACCCAGCATTAAAGGTGCGCTTAACCTTCCAGGTGGTAGTCAACTTTATGGCGAATTTAGTTATTTATATGGAAAATCATTCGGTCATGATGCCTCTGGTTTAAGCATCGGGGTGGAATCAGACCCTTCAGCCGCAATGATTGAACAAGGTTATGTTGGCTGGCGTTCGGGCGATATGTTCCCCTCTTTAGGAAAAAATGCCATAGATATTTCCGCAGGTCATCAAGATTATTTACTGGGTAGCGGCTTTTTGCTTTATGACGGTGGTAATGATGGGGGAGAACGTGGTGCTTGGTGGATAGGGGCAAAAACTGCATTTAAAGATACCTTAATTGCCCGCATTAATATTGGCGATTTTAAATTAGAAGGTTTTCACCTAGAAACGCGTCCTAGACAAGCACATCGAAAAAGTGCTTATGATGGTATGAATATTGAATACCAATATGAAGATTTAGC
>WTBX01000080.1 GCA_013138855.1 Methylococcaceae bacterium | reverse complement strand
GGTTCTGGCACGTCTTTTGGCGCGGCTTTAGAGCATTTAATGACCGAAATTGATAAAAAAGTCGTTAAAACCACCCCCACTTTAAAAGGCGACTGGAAACCTGTTATTTATTTTTTAACCGACGGCAAACCTACCGATAAATATCAGGATGCGGTTAAAAAATGGCAAAAATCCTATGCTAATCGCTGTCATTTCATCGCTATAGGCTTAGGACAATACGCTGATTTAGCCGCCTTATCTGATATTGCTAATGATTCTTTTGTTTATAACGGTGAAGAAGAAACCGACTTTGCGCGTTTTATTCAGTGGATGACGATGTCGGTTAAATCGCAAAGTGTGGCTTTAGATAAAATGCCTAATTCTTCTGGGGTGGTTTCTTTAGATAAAGCGGGCGGATTTTTAGAACAGTTTGATTTTAATACTAGCGGCTCTGATGACGATTGCGCGGTGTTTGTCGGGCGTTGTCAAAAATCTAAAAAACCGTATTTAATAAAATATGATCGCCTGCCGACGTTTATGGAAATGGGGCTGGATTTATCAAAGGTTGAAGAAGGGCAGAAATTATTTCAAGTTTCAGGCTGTTACCCCGTAGAAGAAAGTTATTTTGAATGGTCAGAAAAAGAAAATGCGAATCCGATCATTAATGTTAAAAACCTACTCGGTGGCGTGGGATGTCCTTATTGCGGCAATCCTTATGCTTTAGGGGTGTGTATGTGTGAAGGAATTTTTTGTGTGGATGATGGCGAGGATGCAGAATGTCCTTGGTGTGATACGCCTTTAAAAATGGCGAGTGGCAGTGGCGAAGAAGGCTTTAATATTACGAGGTCTAAAGGATGAATGATGACGCGCTAAAATATTTAAAACTTTGTTTAGAGGTATTAAGTCAACGAGAGTCAGGCTTTGATTTAAATCAGTTACAAACCTTCTTATCTGAACCTGAAACGCTAACTCTAATCGGCAAGTTTAGCGAACAATTGAATGCCGCGTGGGACGATTACAGTCAAGAGTCAGAGTACGTTGAAGAAGATCTCTCTGAAACGGTGGATAACGATGATTTATCAACAGCGTTATCCACAAGCGAAGAAAATGAAGTTCCTGAACCGAATAGTAAGCACGAAGAAGAAAAAGAAACATCAGAAGATGAAACAGCAAGCCTCATCGAAACAGGCGATAATTTAGCAGAAGAGTTAGCACGAGAAATATCCTCTGACGAAGTAACGGAAAGACCAGAAGATGAACCAGAGGTCATCCTTGAAAAAGACGATAATTCCACAGAAGAAGTCACAGAAGAAACACCTCTCGAAGAAGTAGAAACACCGACACCTATTCCTCCTACGCCTAAGGAAATAAAAATGAACCCTATTATGCCCCCAGTGCGTTTTAAACTCCCGAATGCCACCGTTAATAAAGCCTATAACGCATCATTGGAAACTATTGGTGATAAAGTCGTCACCCTTAAAAAAATAGAAGGCTTGGATGATTTAGGTCTGCGCTATGATATTGAAAACAATGTCCTCGCGGGCGATCCGTTACTTGCGGGCGATCACACCTTAACGATTTATTATCTATTTAACGAACAAGCTTATACGGCGCAAATAAATTTGGTGATTAACAATGATCCTAAAAGTTTATGGAAAAATATTCCCTCTGATAAAGACGAAAAATATTGGAAATCCGATCAAGATAATCAAGGTTTGGTAGGTATTGATGAATGGAACTTGCTGGCAGCGAGTAAACGCGGTCGCTCCCATGCTCATGTAGGAAGTTGTAGAGATGATGATTTCGCTTTAAAAGTCGATGAAGAAAGTCACTGGCATATTGCCGCTGTTGCCGATGGCGCAGGCAGTAGCGAATATTCTCGCGAAGGTGCGCGAATGATTGTGAATAATAGCTCTGAAATTTTAACCGCCCAACTTCAAGAACATGACGCTCACTTAATGGAGCTTTTAGCACTATGGCAGCAAGATGATAGTATTGAAAATGAACAAGCATTAACCGAAGCATTATATGATATTTTCGCACCTGCAATCACCAGCTCTATTGATAAACTTGCTGAAATGGCAGCAGCCGATGAGAAAAGTTTTAGAGATTACTATTCCACCTTATTGATTGCCGCGCATAAACCCTTAGCAACTGGCTCATTTTGCATTGCTTACTGGATTGGTGATGGTGGATTAGGGATTTATAAATCAGGTCAAAGTATCAAATTACTCGGTGACAGTGATAGTGGTGATTATGCAGGGCAAACCCGCTTTTTAGATATTGATGCCAAAAGTCCTGATGATATAAAAACCCGCTTACGTTTTAGTTTTGATAAAGACTTCACTGCCTTAGTGTTAATGACTGATGGCATTAGCGATCCTTTGTTTGAAACCGATAATAATTTAAAACAGCTTGAACATTGGGATGTTTTCTGGAGCAATGACATTCAACCCGAATTAGCCGAAAACCCCGAAACCAGTGCAGCACAATTAGAAAACTGGTTGGATTTTTGGTCACAAGGTAATCATGATGACCGCACAATAGCGTTAATTTATCGTTAAACGGAACTACGACTTTAGTCGTGGGGTACGCATAACACCTTACCTAATTACTACTTAAATTTATAAACCATGAAGCACATGAAGACTGAGGTATAAAACCTTCATGCTCTTCATGTGCTTCATGGTTAAAATAAAAGCATGTTTTTAACGCTTCCGCGATTAAAGTCGCGGTTCCAATACCGTTAAGGAATCAAAATGAGCAGCATATTAAAAGCCCACACCATAGATGGCAGAGTGTTTGAATATATTGACGAAATCAAAAGCTCAGGCGGTATGAAAGATATGTATTTCTCGCCCGATAAAAAAAGTGTATTGCTATTTTTTAGAGATCAACAAGATCAACAATGCTTAGAGCGTTTACAACTTATTACAGGACGCTATCGCGATAGAATTTTCAATCAAGAAGGCGGTGAATACTGGCAAGAATTATTTCGCTGGCCTGAGGAAGTGGTTGAAAACGATAAAGGACAAATCGGCATTGTTGAACCTGTGTATCAACAACATTTCTTTTTTGATACAGGTTCGATTAATGATGATTTTTTAGATATAAAAGGCTGCGAAAAAGAAGGCAAATGGTTTGCCTCACCGACTAATCGCTATAAATATTTAGACCCTAGCGAACGTGGCGACTGGTTAAGTTACCTCCGCATTTCAATTTTAATCAGTCGTGCGGTCAGAAGATTACATGCCGCAGGTTTAGCACATTCAGACTTATCCTATAAAAATGTCTTAGTCGATCCTAAAGGTGGTCATACCTGTATTGTTGATGTCGATGGCTTGGTTGTACCTGGAAAATTCCCCCCCGATGTCGCAGGAACGCCCGATTTTTTCGCCCCCGAAGTCGTCAAAACCGCGCATTTAGATAAAAAAGACCCCAATAGAAAATTACCCAGCATCAGCACCGACCGCCACGCCTTAGCGGTGTTGATTTATATGTATTTATTTTTACGTCACCCTTTACGCGGCGATAAAGTGCATGATGTAGACGACCCACAACGCGATGAAGATTTATCAATGGGCGAAAATTCATTATTCGTCGAACATGCTCACGATACCTCTAACCGTATTGATAAGGCGCAAGTAAGAGATTCCGAATTACCGTGGAAAGATACTGATGCCCTGCCCTATCAAATCGCAGGCCCTTACTTGGCAGACTTATTTGAACGTGCTTTTATTACGGGACTGCATGAACCAAGTTTAAGACCCACCGCCGATGAGTGGGAACATGCTTTAGTTAAAACGGTCGATTTAATACAGCCGTGCCAAAATGCGGACTGTGAACAAAAGTGGTATGTATTCGATAATACCAAATCCCCACAATGTCCATTTTGCGGTACAAAGTTTCATGGCAAACTGCCAATTTTAAATTTATATTCCAATTTACACGATGGAAAATTTAAACCCGATAATCATCGTTTAATGGTTTACACGGGACAATCACTCTATAAATGGCATATCAATCGTAAAATAATCCCTAACGAACGTCTAACTACCGCCGACCGCTTACGCATGGGGTATTTTATTTTTCATAATAATAACTGGCTGTTAGTCAATGAAAGAATGCCGAAATTATTCAAAGTCAAAGCAGGACAGGCAAAATTAGACCCTAAAGAAAACCAGTTTGTCGGTATTGGTGAGTCAGTTGTTTTAGATGATGGCTTGCAGCTCTTGTTTGGGAAGGATGAAGAAGGTTCGCGTTTAGCTGTGGTGCAGCTAGTGGCAGTGTAAAATGTTAAAAAATTTCAAGCGGTACGATTAAATTTTTAAATTAAGTTAAATATGCGTTGGAACCGCAATTACTTTGTTGCGAGAAAGCTAAATTTTAATCGTACCGCTCAAAAAATTGTAAAGTAATAATACTCTAACAAATTTGCTCACTTATCAGTGGCTAGCTATAATCATTATTACCTAAAAACTTAAATCAAAAGGTGAGCTATGTTCATGACTAATGTGGAAACTATTCCCGGTAAAACGATAGTGAGTTGTTATGGTGTTGTTTCAGGCAGCACAGTCCGCGCTAAACATGCAGGGCGCGATATTATGGCAGGTCTTAAAAATATTTTTGGCGGAGAGCTAAAAGGCTATACCGAATTATTGGAAGAGTCGCGTGAAGAAGCCATTCAGCGAATGCAATCTCAAGCTAAACAAATGGGCGCAAATGCGATTGTTAATGTACGCTTTTCAACCTCATCGGTGGCAGCGGGTGCGGCTGAAATTTATGTGTATGGTACTGCGGTAACAGTGGAGTAATCCTCATGGCTGACTTAATTATATTTGTAATATTAATTGCCTTAGGTTATTTTTTTTGGTCACTATGCCGAAAAAAAACACTATGCCTCCATTAACAAGCGGGAACAAGAGTTTTTATACCTGCCCGCCATTTCCAATAAACACCCAATAGGCAAGGGCGAGGTTTATAAATGCAAC
>WTBX01000412.1 GCA_013138855.1 Methylococcaceae bacterium | reverse complement strand
AAAGGTAAGTATTCACCTCCCCCTTTGGAAAAGGGGGATTTATTTAATAAAATCTCCCCTAACCCCTCTTTTTTTAAGAGGGGGACTGAACACTTACCTCCGAGGTCTTTAATACCTCGGAGTTTTTTAGCGACTTTAATTTCAGCTATTATTTAAGACACCATCGCGCTTTTGGATGTAATAACGGCAAGCATCCACACATTGCCCTTTAGTTTGATAAGGCCCCTGAATCATATCTATCGTATAAAACCACCAACCTTGCTCATTAATATAATAGCGGTCTTGCGGTTTAAAAATGGGATTTAATGGTTTGCCAGATTTCTTTTTCATCCGTGTATTTTACCCGATTTTAAATACAAGTAACTTTCTTAATCTAAGAAAAATAATCTCACTTTAAATTTCGTGGTGACAAACCTGACAGATCTTTCGAGTAACTTAAAATCTCCATGAAGACCTGTCAGGTTTTCGTAAATTTAAGTTTTACTCTGAATTTTGTACTCGCCATCTGGAGTGAAAAAACACGTTTTTTCACTTTCGTCTAAAAACTAACCGCCACTTACCCAGTATTCTCTTTTCCAAAACTTATGTTAAATTTTAAAAACGTCGGCTTGCGTCGCAATACCAAAGTATTATTTGCGAAGGCATCATTTACTATTCATCAAGGACAAAAAGCGGGAATTACAGGTGCCAATGGCGTTGGAAAATCCAGCCTGTTTGCAATGGTTCGCGGCGAGTTACATGTTGATGAAGGCGATTTTAATATGCCACCTGCGTTAGAAGTGGCGCATGTTGCTCAAGAAACCCCTGCTTTAAATTCACCTGCGTTAGAATATGTGATGGATGGGGATGTTGAGCTAAGACAGTTACAACAAAAACTAGCGGCGGCTGAACAAGAAGATGATGGTTTAAAACAGGCAGAATTACACGCTGCTTTGGATCATATTGACGGCTATAGTGCAGTATCCAGAGCGGCACGTTTAATGAGCGGTTTAGGTTTTGGTGCCTCTCAACAACAAAATCCTGTTAATTCATTTTCGGGCGGCTGGCGAATGCGTCTTAATTTGGCACAAGCGTTAATGTGTCGTTCTGACGTTTTATTATTAGACGAGCCAACCAACCATTTAGATTTAGATGCGGTTATCTGGTTACAAGATTGGTTGCTTAAATATGAGGGGACTTTATTATTAATTTCCCACGATAGAGATTTTCTTGATAGCATCGCCACGCATATCGTTCATATAGAGCAACAGCAAGCGACGATTTATAGCGGTAATTATTCCGCCTTTGAAAAAATGCGTGCCGAAAAACTAGCACAGCAGCAATCCTCTTACGAAAAACAACAACGCGAAATCACCCATATTCAAAGCTTTATCGACCGATTTAAAGCCAAAGCGTCTAAAGCGAAGCAAGCACAAAGTCGCATTAAATCCTTAGAAAAAATGGAACTGATTGCGAGTGCGCATATCGACTCACCGTTTCATTTTTCTTTTCCCAAACCTGAAAAACTGCCGAATCCCTTATTAAAATTAGAAGAAGTCGCTATTGGCTATCCTGATAAAACCATTGTCGAAAGTGCGAGTATCTCTATTTCACCGGGTGATAGAATTGGTCTATTAGGGCCTAATGGCGCAGGTAAGTCATCCTTAATAAAAGTCTTAGCAGGGGAATTATTACCGTTGAAAGGCGAGCGTTCTGTTTCTGAGCATTTAAAAATCGGCTACTTTGCCCAACATCAATTAGAACAGTTACGCACGGATGAAAGTCCATTGTGGCATTTACAGCAATTGGATAAAAAGGCGACGGAAAAAGAATTACGCCACTTTTTAGGCGGCTTTGACTTCCAAGGGGATAAGGTTTCAGATAAAGTCGCGCCTTTTTCTGGGGGCGAAAAAGCTAGGCTGGTTTTAGCGATTTTAGTGTATCAAAACCCTAACCTATTATTACTTGATGAGCCGACTAACCATTTAGATTTAGAAATGCGTCACGCGCTCAGTGTTGCCTTACAAGATTACCAAGGCGCAATGCTAGTGGTTTCGCATGATAGACATTTATTGCGCTCAGTCACAGACCAATTATTATTAGTTGCCGACCATAAATTACAAATATTTGATGGTGATTTAGAAGATTATCGTCTATGGTTAGCTGAACAAAAGAAAGCGACTCAAGAAACTGTAACGGTAAGCACAGAAACGCCGACGGTTTCGCGCAAAGATCAACGCAAACAGGAAGCTGACCGTAGAAAGCGATTAAAACCTTTAATGGATGCGGTTAAAAAAGCCGAATCTGATTTAGAGCGTTATCATCAACAACAGCAAGCCTTAGAAGAACAACTTGCTGACTCTAGTATTTATGAAGAGGGTGAAAAGCAAAAATTAAAAACCGTGCTTGCCGAAAAAGCTAAGATTGATAGCGCGTTAATGCAAGCAGAAGAAGATTGGATGAGTGCAGAAGAACAACTAGCCGCAGCGGAGTAAAACCCATGTTTGAGATATTAAGACTTTTTTTTGACATCACCTTGTTTAGAAAAGCCCCGCAAGATATTCCCGCCTCTGTCATTTTACAGCGGACAATGGTGTTTGTTTACGCGCTTATCAGCTTTTTAATGCTGTATATCTCTCAACCGTGGTTTGAAGCTTTATTACAAACTGGCGTAGAAATCGCGTTAGTTTGGTTTTTTTGTGCAATGATATTATATTGGGTAGGAAAACCCGCACGTTTTCAACAAACATTTACCGCATTAATTGGTGTAGATGCACTCATCAGTTTTTTTGCCTTTCCTGTTTTATCTGCATTGACAACCCCTATGCCAGATGGCTCTAGCATTCCGTTACTCGCAATTTTTGTATTCATTACGTTAATACTATGGCACTGGTTAGTAACAGGTTATGTATTGCATCATGCCTTATCTCAACCATTGCCATTCGGCTTAGGCGTGGCATTACTTTATCTTATGGTGTCTTATCAAATTATCGGGGTACTGTTTCCTGAGGTTGTTGTTAGCGAGTAATAAATACGGTTTATAGGGTTATTTATAACCGACATGCCGCTGCTATAATTTTAAAATCAGGTATTTTATAATTCACACTCTACAAGGCTTGAGAAACCGAAACATCTTGAGGAAAATACCATCACTGTTCATATCGAAACTGGCTCAATGCAATCACCAGCACTCTACTGATAAGGCTACACTAAGTAGGTAGCCAAAAATATCCTAATATTTTATTAGAGAAGAAGGGTGCTGATTCAAAAGAATGTCATTTTTACCATGAAGAACATGAAGTATTTTCTTTAAGGTTGATTACAAACCCTTGTTTCAGACCTTTCTGCTTTATAAATTTCAGTTATTGAGCTTAAATTAAGACATTCTGTCTTTTTTCTTCATGACCTTCATGTGCTTCATGGTAATAAAAAAGTTATAAGGATTTAATGGAACATTTTTATAAGTCAGCATCCCTAGAATGAATAATGTCTTTTTCTTCCTCCATTTTCATGGATATTTAATTTCGTCTAGCGTAACATCCGTTAAATGCTGGATGTATTCTTTTTAAAGATGGAGAAAGAAGATGCCGATTATTGATATTATTGCTGGGGTAAAAGTTTATCAAGAGGAAAAATTTTCCATTCTTTTCGGCTGCCCTCCTGAAATCATTAAACACTTTATGGTTCAGAAAATCCCCTTCCCCGATTATGTAGTTCTCCCTGATACCATTCACAAACGCGGAGTGCTTCAAAACGCCACCGAATTTGTTCTTTATTACCATGTTTTCGTCCTTCAAAATTATTTTAAAGGAAAAAAATTAAAAATTTTGGGAGAGCCTCAACATGTTGCTAATAATAGAGAACTTCTTAGACTTACGTTACTAGGACCCTCACAGGCAGAGTTTAATGCACTTGATGTAGGAAAAACACCCAACCCTATTTTTAAAGAGCTTTACAATGAAGCAAGAGCGCTTGCTTTAAAGGATAAAGCAGGAATAGAAGTTTCTATAGATGGTTTTGTCGATTTCTTCTCGTTTAAGAATAATGTTCTGGAGACCGAAGAATTTTCGCTCAAACACCGCGATAAAAACATTTATGAAGTCAATGGACACATTATTGACTTAAACTTTACCGAAGAACAATTCCCCCTTTATGACTTATGACCCGATTTTGTACCACTACTTCCTGCAACTTTTGGGCTTGATATTTTAGGCGGGGCATCAGGGTTTTCACCGACCAAACCCTGTTCCAGCTTGGTGCTTAATTACAACTCTAATCACATGCTACTCGATTGCCCACCTTATCTTGAGTACGCTCTCAAAGCGCGGGGAATATCGAGAAACCAAGTTAAATCCATTTTTCTGTCTCATATTCATGATGACCATTGCAACATCTTTCCCTTAGTGATGTTTCATGAGCGGCTTAAATTTCTGTGTACTAAAGAAATTTTCTGGATGGCTTGTAAGAAACTTTCGCTTATGACCATGCACGATACCGAAGAATTTACCTCTTATTTTGATTTTCAAGAACTAATCCCTAATGAAGCGAATGACTTTTATGGTATGAAAATAACGCCTCATTACACGGTTCATTCCATTCCCTGTATAGGCGCAACCTTTGAAATGAAATGTGACGGTCACAATAAAAGTATTGTGTTTGTGGGGGATAATAAGGCGTTACCTGAAATTGAGAAAATGGTTGAAACTGGTAGTGTTACTAAAGAAAAATATCAAAATATTCAACGTCTTTATTATGAACGTTTTGATATTTTTGCGGCCGATGGCGGCATGGGAATTCTGCATGGAGATCCGCAAGACTCCATTAAGTCTCAATCAGATTTAATTGTTTTTATGCACTTGGAAAATCTTCCTGACAAGTTTAATGCCTCTTTTACTATGGCGAGTCCGGGCAAGCGATTCATACTTAAAGAAGGAAGTGAGGTCGGGCAAGTCATTAAAACCATGCACCTTCTAAATCACCTTTATCCAAAAATTTCTGAACAATGGCAAAATAGCTTGCTTAATAATATTGAAATCACTAAATACAATGCAGGTGATGTCATTATAAAACAAGGGGATACGACAAAATTGGATGCTTTTATTATTCTATCAGGCAACGTTTGCGTGCTTTATCATGATGGTAAAAAATTCAATGACTTAGCCATTCATCAAGCGGGAGATATTATTGGTGAAATGGCTGTTTTGAATAATTTTAGAAAACGACGTGCCTCTATCATTGCAGAAAGTCCCGTGATGTTAGGCAGGGTTGACGGTGAAATTCTTTATGCTTTTTTAAAGCATGAGGGACGTATAGAGGCTAATTTGAAAATGTTAACGATTAGAACAAAACTGGAGCAGCTCTTCCGTACTTTTGGTCTTTCGGTGATTGTTAATCAACAAATTGCTTCGGTGGCTACGCTTATTCCCGTTGAAAATGATCAAGTCATAATCAAACAAAATGATACCGACCAAGAGTTTTATATTATTTTGGAAGGCAAGTTTTTAGTCACAAAGGATGGAAAAGAACGTGCAATTTTAAGAGAGAGAGAAGTTTTTGGAGAATTTGGGGGATTAATGAATCAACCAAGAAATGCAACCGTAACATCTTTAGGTGCTGGAGAATTAATTCAGTTAAAAAAAGAAGATTTTGTTCATTTTGCAAAAGAAATCCCTTCATTCAATTATTATCTTAATCAACTGATGAGAGACCGAAATGAGCTAGCTTCAATTATTAATATGCCAATGCATTTTCCGACAAAATAATATAACTGATATTAGTATCCACTTTAAATCTCGGCATCCTTCATTTTTCGGTTTACAGTTTAAATCGGAGTCCAATAGCTTTAGCTGTTGGCGAGCCACGGAAATAGCTAAAGCTATTTCACTCCGCGCAACTTTTTAAAATAAACTGTAAACTACTTTTAAGCCAAATGAAGGGTGCCTAAATCTCGAGGTAAAACTCAAATTCATGAGGAAACCTGACAGGTCTTCATAGAGATTCCAAATTACTCGAAAGACCTGTCAGGTTTGCCCCCCCCGAAATTTAAAGCAGAGACTGATGTTACGTAAAACTAATTGTCCCAGAAAGGCACAAAAATTAAATTCGTGGAGTCGTCTGGAAGACTACTTTCCAGAACTATAAACTTAAAAACCCGATAACAATAAATTTCATTTCCATAGTTTTATATTTTTTTGTATGATAATATTTCCATATTACTAGAAATATAGATTTAAAGGTGTTCAATGGAAGAAGAGATTATGGCGAAACGTTTAGCGGAATTAGGTAATATTACCCGATTAAAAATATTTCGTTATTTAGTCAAAGCAGGACATCAAGGAGCTGCGGTAGGCGACATTCAAACTGAATTAGCTGTCCCCAATTCAACCCTATCACATCATATTTCCAGATTAGTTAATGTCGGTTTAATCAAACAACGTCGTGATGGGAGAACGCTCTATTGTTTACCTCAATATGCGATTTTAGATGAATTAATCGAATTTTTACGCGAAGAATGTTGTATTAACGAAAATAACTGTCAATAAGGATAAAAATGAAAAACGTATTATTTGTATGTGTAGAAAACTCTTGTCGTAGTCAAATGGCGGAAGCGTTTGGAAAAATTCATGGGCAAGGTATTTTTGAAAGTCACAGCTCTGGCTCTAAACCTTCAGGAATCGTTAACCCTAAAGCGATTAAGGCAATGGCGGATTTAGATTATGATTTGAGTGCGCATGGCTCTAAGTCTTTAGATGAAATTCCTCAAATTGAATATGACTATGCCATTACGATGGGCTGCGGGGATGAGTGTCCTAATGTTATCGCTAAAAATCGTACTGACTGGGCAATTCCAGACCCTAAACATTTAGACGCAGCTGAATTTAATAAAGTCAGGGATATTATTGAAGGCAAAGTTTTAGAATTGGTTAAAGAACTTTCGTAACTGATGTTACGCAAAAAATTATAAATAGCCAAATAATAAGCAGTAAACATTTTTGTTGTTTGGAGTGAACAAACAAGTTTTTTCACTAACGTTCCAAACCGAAATGTTGGCTTATGTTGGAGTCCAATAGCTTTAGCTATTGGCGTGAAGTAGCAGAACTAAAACTTTTTTGAAGCGGCTTGTTTTAGCGTTTTTAAAAACTCGCCAATAGCTAAAGCTATTGGACTCCGCCTCTATATGAAAACGTGAAAAAACTTGTTTTTTCACTCCTCTGTGTAACATCAGTTTCGTAATTTAAATCGAGATTTTAAAAATGACAGAAAAAAAACTTTCAATTTTTGAAAATTATTTAACGGTTTGGGTATTGCTGTGCATCATTTTGGGCATTGCTTTAGGAAAACTCGCACCTAGTGTTGCCACGACCTTAAATGATTTTTCAATTTATCAAGTATCAATTCCGATTGCGATATGTCTCTTTTTTATGATGTATCCGATTATGGTAAAAATTGATTTCACTCAAGTTTTAAAATCAGCGAAAACACCGAAACCTGTGTTATTAACGCTGTTTATTAACTGGGCAATCAAACCATTTACCATGTTTGGTATTTCTTATTTCTTCTTAGGTTATTTATTTAAAGACTTTTTGACAGGAACAGAAATTCTGGCAAATGGCGAAGAAGTGGAATTATGGCGTAGTTATATTGCAGGAACTATTTTGCTAGGTATTGCTCCGTGTACGGCGATGGTGCTGATGTGGGGGTCTCTAGCAAAAGGAAATGATGGCTTAACATTAGTAATGGTGGCAATTAATTCTTTAATGATGCTATTTTTATACGGCCCTTTAGGCAGTTTATTATTAGGTGTTAATGCGATGCCCGTGCCGTGGGAAACGATGTTGTTATCGGTCGCAGTCTACGTGGCTTTGCCGCTTGTCGCGGGTTATATTTCTCGAAAATTAATTCTTAAATATAAAGGTTTAGACTGGTTTAATGAGCAATTTTTACACTACTTAACCCCGATTAGCATCAGCGCGTTATTATTAACTTTAGTGTTATTGTTTACGTTTAAAGGTGAGGTGATTATTGATAACCCATTAACGATTGTTTGGATTGCAATTCCTTTATTTATTCAAACGATTGTGATTTTCGCTTTAGGTTATTTTGTCTTTGCCAGAATGTTAAAACTGTCTTATCACGATGCTGCACCTGTCGCCTTAATTGGTGCATCAAATCATTTTGAAGTGGCTATTGCTACTGCGGTGATTTTATTCGGTCTTTCCTCAGGTGCTGCACTAGCGACGGTTGTCGGGGTATTAATCGAAGTGCCGCTGATGTTAATGCTGGTGGCGATTTGTAAACGAACTTGTTATTTATTTGATGAATGCCATTTGGATGCGCCGCAATGTAAGGCAACGGTTGCCTCCTAAACTGGCTATTTGGAGTCGCGGTTCCGACATATATTTAACGTCTAATCGTACAGGTCGGAAATTTCGACCTGTACGATTAACTCAGCTCAAATTAAGAAATAAAATCGAGCATTACATAAGACTGGCGGCTATCCGAAAGACCTAGTCTTTTGGATAGCTGCCAGCCTTTTAACCGTACAGGTTGAAAATTTTAACGCCTCATGTTTTTCGTGGACAATAACATGAATACTCAATTATATAGTTTTAACGAAAAATGTTATCAACTCTTAAGCCGCATTCCTGAAGGTAGGGTGACAACTTATAAAGAAATAGCGCAAGCCTTAAAGACTAAAGCTTACAGAGCGGTAGGAAATGCTATGGCGAATAACAAAACACCCATCGTGATTCCTTGCCATCGAGTTGTAAAAAGTAATGGAGAAATTGGAAATTATGCTTTAGGGGTTGATAAAAAAATCGCTTTATTGAAGCAAGAGGGAGTGAGTGTTGAAAATGGAAGGATATGCGATTTTTCTAAACGGCTTTATCGCTTTGATTAACCTAAGTGAGATATTTTAAACCTCAAGGTAAAACTCAAATTTATAAAAACAGCCTTCTGGATCTTCCGTGGAACTCAAGTAATTTAGCAAAAGGACTGGCAGTCCTTTATTGACCTTCATACTCTACGAAAGGACTGCCAGTCCTTGCGTCTACATTTCTACGGGAAATTATGACGATCCTAAAAAACCTGACAAGTCTTCATGGAGTTTTAAGATCACACGAAAGACCTATCAGGTTTACCTCTACGAAACTTAAAGGAAAACTATTATCCAGTCGCTTTAAGAGGCTGCTCTGTCATTGGCATTGTAGCTTTTAGCATTGAAGTACGCCCCACCATAATATCAATGGCTTTAAACAAACGTTTAAAAACCGATTCTTGACGATAAGGAATGCCGTGTTTTTTACAGACTTCGACGACTTTAGGTTGTACATATTGATATTGGCTTAACGGTATATCAGCCCAAAGGTGATGCTCAACCTGATAATTTAACCAACCATAGAAAAAATCATTAAAATCTGAACCTGTTGGGTAATTAACTGACCCTAGAATCTGACGTAAATAAAATTCACCACGCCCTTTGCCACGCTCTTCAAACATCATTACATCATCGCCTGCATGATTAGGGATAATAACTAAAAACGAGTGCATATTGGTAAAAACTTCTGCCAAGATAGACGTTAATAAAACGCTAGTCGCAGCAAAGGTTCCTAAAGGTAAAAATAAGGCGGGTAATAACACAAAACGAAAAGCGACATAAGGCAAAATACTTTGCAACCATAAGGCGCGTCCGTGTTCAGTAAATAGACTCCACGCACCCAGTCGCGTCATTCCTGAAAGAGTCTCTTTATTTTGTCTCGCACGACTCAAGCGTAATTCTTTATGAGTTCTAGGGGCATAATAAAGGATTTTCCACGCCACCGTAAAAACAGCAACAAGCACATAACGCAAGCACATCGGGATGTTTGATTGTCGCAACCATTCCATATTATGCTGTAAATGATCGGGGTCTAACTTTTCACCTAAATTATAATGATGTAACACATCATGTTCTTGATGCCATCCTGCGGGAGTAATCCAATCAGGCCAGTCTAAGAAGCGTCGCCAGCCTTGCGCAAATTTTTTACTGGTATAGCTATCAGGAACATTGGCAATTTTGTCGTAACCTTTATGAACCACAGGGTGGGTCATTTGTGTCCAGCGAGTAAAACTCCCCTGACTAATTAGCAGTGCTGAAATAGGGTTTGGGAAAATCCATGCCGTTCCATAGCCAAGTAATGAACAAACACGCCCCCAACGCTCCATTTTTTTTAAATGGGTAAAGTCTGCTTCTCCGATACGTGATAATACATCTTGATGAATCTCATTCAAATCTTTTGCTAACTGCTCTCTATCAACAGTTTGATAACTATTTAAACTCACTTTTTTCCTTCTATAATAATGACTTGATGCTACGAAAAGGTTTTATTTTTTCCCCTCTATAAAGAGGAGAGAATGTAGTATCAATTGTTAATTGTCAATTATTAATTAAATGTTTTGAATTTATTTAAACATTCACTGCTGGGAATTGGTTTGCTGAAATAATAACCTTGATAGTTATAACAGCCTTTTTCTTTTAAATACGCTAATTGTTCAGCCGTTTCTACACCTTCTGCAATTAGGTTAAAACTTAGTCGGTCTGCCATTGCGATAATGGTTTCGATAAGCACTTCCCCATCTTTATTAAGCCCTATTTCATCAACGAATGATTTATCAATTTTTAATTGATCGAGAGGAAAGCGCGTTAAATACGCTAATGATGAATAACCTGTACCAAAATCATCAATCGAAAAATGAATTTTTAATTGCTTAAGCTGCTGCATTTTTTCAATAACATCTTCAACATTATCGACTAAAATACCTTCGGTTAACTCTAAGGTTAATTTACTGGGGTCTATCTGGCTTTCTGATAAAATTTCTTTGACGGTATCAATAAAATCACTTTGACTAAATTGCACGGGACTGACATTAACAGCAACATGGTCTAAGGTTTTTATATCTTTCCATTCACGAATGCGCTGACAGGCATCTTTTAAAACAAAACGCCCTATATCAAGAATCATTCCGCTTTCTTCGGCGATTGAAATAAAATCCACTGGCGAAATAAAACCTTTTTCGGGATGTATCCAACGCACTAAGGCTTCTGCTCCGACAATTTGGTTATCACTATTAACTTGAGGCTGATAGTAGACATGTATTTGTGATCGCTTCAACGCAAAGTGCAGTTCTTTTTCTATTTCTACGCGGGCATTGGCAAGTTCTTGCATTTCTGCAATAAAAAATTGCGAGCTATTACGGCCATTATCTTTGGCTTGGTGCATGGCGGTATCAGCTTGTATCATTAACATTCCCGCAGAATCAATCTCACCTGTTACGACAACGACACCGATGCTTAAGGTTATAAAGAGTTTATGCCCCTCTATCTCCATTTCGGCAACGACACTTTGTAATTTTTTAATGACATGCTGGACTTCTAAGGCCACACTTTCTCTTAATGGCGAAAAGTCGGTGAGCAAAATAATAAACTCATCGGCTCCAATTCTGGCAACCGTATCGTCATCTCGTAAGACTTCTCTAAAACTGTCTGAAACTTCTTGTAATAAGCTATCGCCTATATCTGTGCCTAGCGAGTCATTAATATGTCTAAAGCGGTCTATATCAACATACAATAAAGCAGCATAACGATTTTTGCGTTTATGATGAACAATCGACTGCTCAAGTCTATCCAACAATAACATTCGATTAGGTAATGCGGTTAAGCTGTCATAATAAGCTAAATATTCAACCTGATCTTCGGCTTGTTTTCTCGAAATGCCAAGACTTAACACATTAGCGGCACGTTCTAAAAAGCTAAACTCATAATCTTGTTGCTGATGATCTTCCGTAAAATAAAGAACGACAACCCCTAATACTTTATCTCCATTCAATATCGGAACATTATAGTGAGCATGGGGCGGCATATTCTCAAAAGAAAGTTCATGCTCGTCACCGACACAATCCCTAAAGATAATTTCTTTAGTTTCTGCTGCTTTGCCACATAAACACGTTCCAAAAGCAACTTTATCGCAACTTTTAATTAATTCGGGGGCAAGATTGTAATGACTTTTTAAACGTAAACTGGTTTCTCCTGCTTCTTTTTCACTCAGAAAAATAGCGCATTTAGGCTCAACATTTTTCCAAATACTTAGCGTAATAATTTCTTCGGTGACTAATTGTAAAAACTCAGCAAGCGGTTTAAATGATAGTTGTAATAATCGTGCTAAAACTCGCTCTTCATCGGCAGTACGCTTAATTTTTTCTTGCTGGTATTTTGACTCGCTAATATCTTTAAAATGAGAAATATAATGGCTTATTTGATTATTTTCATCCTTAACCACAGAAATACTTATCCATTCTAAATAAATATCGCCATTTTTTTTACGATTATAAATCTCGCCTTGCCAATAATTTTCTTTTTTTAACGTTGTCCATAAATTTTGATAAAACGTTTTATCATGTTTTCCTGAGCTTAAAATTCGTGGTTGTTTACCAATGACCTCGTCACTACTGTAACCTGTAATATCGCAAAAACGCTGATTAACGCGGATGATATTTGTATCTTTATCCGTAATAATAATCGCTTCATGAGTTTCAAAGGCAGTAGCGGCTAAACGCATTTCCATCTCTATTTTTTTACGCTCGCTAATATCACGCACGCAAATCACCGCTCCAAATTTTTCATTATTGTTATTAATCAGTGGTCTGGCATTGGTTAATAATGATTTTTGTACACTCCCCTTAGGTTTAATAACGATTTCTTCATTATTAACCTCTTCTGACATTAAAGCTTTATATAGAGGTAATTGTGATTTCTCTAATAGGTTTTTTCCTTCTTTATCATAGATTTGATATTGCGTTGCCCAGTCGTCAAAACCAATTGTTTTAAATTCTTGTTCATAAATGACCTTAGCCGCTTTATTAAAGAGCGTTAATTCTCCCTCATTATTACAAGCAACAATTCCATCAGAAATATTGTCTAAAACCGTCTGTAAAAATACTGTTTGTTGTTTTTCTTTATTTTCAGTCTCAATACGCTGTTTAATTTCATGGCTTAATTTGCTGTTTGCTCTATGCAGAGAAAACGCGGTTGAGCGTAGCATCGCTATAAACTTTAAAATAAAGAGTAGTAAGATGGTTGATAGCACATAAATGCTTATATTTATATATTTAGATTGCTGTTGACGTTTTTGATGAATTTCAAAATATTGGTTCTCAATCAATTCAATGGAATCAAGAATCTTAATTGAAAATAGCTTAATTATATTTTTTTCAACTAAATCGCTATTATGATGAATGATTTTTGTATGTGAAATTAACTGATTAATACGCTCAAGCTTAGGTTTTGGCAGTGTTAATGACAGCGTTGATAGTTGCTTTATTAGCTGTTCTATTTTTTTCTTACGAAACGGTTGTCGCCATTGGTAATATAAAACAGTTTCATTAACAAGCTGTTGCGCTAATCTATTAGTTTTGTTTTGAGAGGGCGTTTCTGTATTAGAAGGAAAGTTTGCTACTAAGAGAGGAAGTTGTGAAAGTGATTCTTTTAATTGGGTATTAATTTTTATAAACTGTTTAAGCGATGCGCTAAGTTGTTCTATTTGTATAATTAAACTATCAGTATTTTTAACAATGGCGGCATTATTTTCAAAATAACGGGGTTGCTGGAGTTTTCTAATCTGTTTTAGACTTTCGTTAATATTATCGGCTGATCGAATGGGGTCGAGAGTATTTAACATACCCTGATAATGCTTTAATATGTATTCATGCAATAAGGCACTGCTTTTTTCAATTTTTTGTAATTCATCGGTTATTTTATGATGATTTTCATCTGAAAAAAATAATACTCTAAAGCTTCCAAGCACGATTAAACTTATCGCTAGAAATACGACTAAAATTAATAGGCTTCTTTTTTTAAATCCCACTTCTTTTCCTCCAGCCAATAACTTTTAAGTTATGCGTAATATCAATCACTTAAAAAAGCCGCTGTCTATTTTTCCACGCTCGATGCGCAATCATGAAATCTAACACTTCTTGTGTGTCATCGGTAATTTTTATCAGTTCTAAATCGTCTTCGGCAATCGTTTCATATTCAACCAGCGTTGTTTTAATCCACTCCATTAACCCGCCCCAAAATTCAGAGCCAAATAAAACTAAGGGAATAGGGTAAATTTTATGGGTTTGCATTAAAGTCAGGGCTTCAAAAAACTCATCCAACGTCCCAAAACCACCGGGCATACACACATACCCCATCGAATAGCGAACAAACATAACTTTGCGAACAAAAAAGTAACGAAAGTTTAAGGAGATGTCTTGATAGGCGTTTGCATTTTGCTCCATCGGTAATTCAATATTAAGGCCTATGGACGGTTGATTTTGCTCATAAGCACCTTTGTTAGCCGCCTCCATAACGCCAGGCCCTCCCCCGCTAATAATTGCAAAACCATTTTTGCCTAGTAACGTTGATAGTTCGACTGTTTTTAAATAATAAGGGTCATCAGCTTCTAAACGAGCCGAACCGAAAATTGAAATAGCATCGCCAATATGTTCTAGCTTTTCAAAGCCTTCGGTAAATTCGCTAATAATCCTAAAAAGTCGCCATGATTGATCGCCTTTGAAATCATCAAGTACACTCGCGGTAGGATTACTTTTATGTCGCCATGGCATGATAGACTCCTTAATTTTATGTTATTAGTTTTTTAAACGCGATTTAACAACTTCCGAAACTATAAAAATTTATAAACCATGAAGAGCATGAAGTTTTAAGAATTTTATCTTCATGTCCTTCATGGTAAGAATATATTTTAAGTTTCGAGTATTATTTAATCTTTATTCGTATCTACTTTAAAAAACAGGGAAAAGCATAATAACGGAAACGCGACTTCTAGTCGCGCAGTGTGATCTTTCTATAGTTTGAGTAAGCATGACTCGTGCGCGACTAGAAGTCGCGTTTCCAATACCCTGAAATTTAAAGTAGATA
>WTBX01000288.1 GCA_013138855.1 Methylococcaceae bacterium | reverse complement strand
ATGATGTTCAAAGTTGAAATCTTTTCTTGGAAAAAACTAGGAGGTTGTGCATTGGGCTTTTCAACCATTCTATTTTTAACAATTTATACGTCAGAACATGAAATCGGTGTTGCAAAAATTGGGGATTTATTAATTTTTGTCAGTGTTATTACTCTCTGTACGGCAACCATGTTAACTAAAAAACTGGTCAAAACTGGTTTTCCCTCAGCGATTATTTCTGCAAGCATGTTATTTATTGGAGGATTAGGTTTATCTTGTTTGGAATTTAATCAATTAGGAACAATTATTGATTATTCGATGGAATCCCATCTAAACTTGGGAAAAATTATTTTTGAAATCGTCATTTCCACAGCACTGACCTATTTACTCAGTTTTAAAGCTCTACAGTATTTATCACCTAGTCAATCAATGATTTTTATCTATGCACAACCGATCATGGTTGCAGGGATAGATTATGTTGCTTACAACAAATTCCCACCCCTGATACTGATTCCTGTATTAATTGGTGTCATTGCTTCTGCCTATATTGTCATGTCACAAGACAGCCGTTAAAATCGGAGACGCGACTTTTAGTCGCGCACGAGACCTAAAAACATCTCGACTTAAAATTCATCTATGAAACTTCGGGCGCGACTAAAAGTCGCGTCTCCAACACTCGCCTCAGTCTAATTTAGATGCTTTGCACCTTCCCCGTTAAATCAGTAGAATAGTTGATTTTTAATTCACACTTAAAACCAACATGCGTACTTCTCAATTTCCACTTAGCACCGTCAAAGAAACCCCAGCCGATGCCGAAATCGCCAGCCACAAGCTGATGATTCGCGCAGGTTTAATCCGCAAACTTGCATCAGGGCTTTACACTTGGCTGCCGCTAGGTTTACGAGTCTTACGCAAAGTTGAAAAAATTGTCCGCGAAGAAATGGATAATGCAGGCGCATTAGAATTATTAATGCCAGCATTACAACCTGCGGAATTATGGCAAGAAACAGGACGCTGGGAGCAATATGGCCCTGAATTAGCGCGTTTAAAAGATCGTCATGACCGAGATTTTTGTTTAGGCCCAACCCACGAAGAAATCATTACCGACCTTGCGCGTCACGAATTAAAAAGTTATAAGCAATTACCGATTAATTATTATCAAATTCAAACTAAATTTCGTGATGAAATTCGTCCACGTTTTGGCATCATGCGTTCGCGTGAATTTATTATGAAAGATGCTTATTCCTTTCATTTAGGACAAGAATCTTTGCAAGAAACCTATGATGTCATGCACCAAGCTTACAGCAATATTTTTAATCGCTTAGGTTTAAAATTTCGTGCAGTAATGGCGGATTCTGGTTCGATTGGTGGCGCGATTTCACACGAATTTCATGTGTTAGCCGATTCAGGTGAAGATGCTATCGCCTTTTCTAATAAAAGTGATTATGCCGCCAATGTTGAAAAGGCCGAAGCGATTGCTCCAACAGGTGAACGTCCTGCTGCTAGTGCGAAAATGGTTTTAGTTGATACCCCTAATCAACATACGATTGAAGAAGTCAGCGAATTTTTTAAGATTCCTGCCTCACAATGTTTAAAAACCTTATTAGTTAAAGGTGATGATGAAGGGCTAGTCGCTTTATTATTACGTGGCGACCACGCGCTTAATGAGTTGAAAGCTGAAAAAATAGAGGGAATTACTTCACCCCTTGAATTTGCCACCGATGAAGAAATCTTGGCAACTTGTGGCTGTAAAGCAGGTTCTATTGGTATTTTTGGTTTAGATATTCCTATCATTGCAGACCGTAGCGTTGCCTTAATGGCTGATTTTGTTTGCGGTGCGAATCAAGATGGCAAACATTATCAAAACGTCAACTGGGAAGACGATGCGCCATTACCAACGCAAGTTGAAGATTTACGCATGGTTATCGAAGGCGATACCAGTCCTGATGGCGAAGGTGAATTAACCATTGCTAGAGGTATCGAAGTGGGACATATTTTCCAATTAGGCGATAAATACAGCAGCGCGATGAAAGCCGAAGTCATTAATGACGCGGGTAAAAGCCAAGTGTTGACTATGGGCTGTTATGGTATTGGTATTTCTCGCATTGTCGCGGCGGCTGTTGAACAAAGTCATGATGATAAAGGCATACTTTGGTCAAATGAACTTGCGCCGTTTAAAGTCGCATTATGCCCAATGAATATGCACAAATCTCAGCGTTTAAAAGAAGCGGCTGAAAAACTGTATCAAGAGTTAATCGCTGCGGGTATTGATGTATTGTTTGATGACCGTAAAGTTCGCGCTGGCTTTATGTTTTCAGATATGGAATTAATTGGCATTCCCCATCGTCTAGTATTAGGTGATAGAGGTTTAGACAGCGGCATGATTGAATACCGTGCAAGAACTTCCTCTGAAAATCAAGATGTTCCTTTAGATGAGATTGTAGCGTTTTTGAAAGCTGAGTTAGGGTTAACCATTTAATAATGCTCTAAATTAAACCTGACAATTTTTTAAGGCTTGTCAGGTTTATGAGCATTTATCTTTTTTCATAAATGACAAAAACACTTATAAGCTGTTCAAATGTAATAAATATGAATAAGAGGATTGTAAAATGGCGATAACAAATCTTAGTTTAGGTGAACATTGGGATGTATTTATTAAAAATGAAGTTAAAAGTGGACGATACGGTTCTGCCAATGAGGTAGTGCGTGATGCTTTACGCGACATGGAAGCACGAAAAAGTAAACTTGATACGCTAAGAACACATTTATCAAAAGGGGAAACTCAAGCTATCCGTGGGGATTTTGTTACAGAGTCTCTTGATGAAATTTTGAGTGAGTTTAAAGCAGGATAATGTTTAATTTAACGCCTCAAAGTAAGGAAGACCTACATAAAATATGGCTTTATAGCGTTGAAACATGGGGAGAGAAACAAGCCGATAAATACATTACTGCACTTTACAATCGCTTTGAATGGTTGGCAGAAAATGTAGATTTAGGAAAACATCGCCCTGACATTAAACAAGGGTATTTCTGTTATTTACAAAATTCACATTTAATTTTTTATACAAAGAGTCCACAAAGTATAAATATTATTGGTATCCCTCATAAATCAATGGATATTATCAATTATTTTACTCATAAAATTCATTAACTTAAGTAAGATA
>WTBX01000356.1 GCA_013138855.1 Methylococcaceae bacterium | reverse complement strand
GCTAACACGCCTAAAAGTGCGTTAGGCGCAATTGCCATGAGTTCAGATGGCAGTCAATTAGTGGTTGCAGGTGATAATCGCGTACTTTATGTATTAGACCCAAAAACCTTAGAAGTCACTAAGCGGGTTTGGATTAAAGTAAACCCTTATGAAATGTTTTTTAGCAAAGATGGCTCGGTACTGGCAATAGAGGAGTCAGGCTCAGCCTTATATTTTTACGATACCAAAACATGGGAGCTTAAAGCCAGTACCAAAGAACGCAGCGTAGGCAATGTTGCCCATGCCGCCGATGCTGATTTGCTTGCAGGGTTTAGTAGCAGTAGTAAAGGCACAACGGTTAAATTATTTAATATTGCTGACGCTAAAGAAGTTGCTTCTTTTGAAATTGCCGAAAAACTGGAAGCAATTGCGATTACGCCTGATGGCAAACAGCTTGCAGGGATTACCAAAAGTATTAAAACTGACAAAGAAAAACGAACTAAAGCCCCTAAAGAATTAAAAGACTTAGCAAGGCTAAAATTTGAGCAGCAAAACGATGAAAAAATGTCGAAAATCATCTGGTTTGATGCTGCGGGAAAAGTGGGTGTACAAGTAGAAAGTTGGTACAGCTCCAGAGGCAATACTCGTTTAGCAATGCCTACAGCCGCTGCTGTTTATGTTATTAATTATTCAAATAAAAATGCGGTTGTTCCACAAAAAGGTGAGGTGAGCTTGTTTAAGTTAAACAATTCTTATAACTACGGCATAGGGGTGTCTTTAGATCAAACTCAAGTTGGCACAGGAGGTCTGCGTAATGGTTCGGTTACCAAGTTAGCGGATGCGGTTAATGGCGCAACGTTTAAAATTGACAGCCTACCGAGTTGGCCTGAATACTTTAAAGGTTTTATTGTGGCAAAAGACGGTACTGCTTATGGAGTAACAACCGCCTATCGTTTGGCGAAAGTTAAAGCTAATGGCGAAATAGAAAAAGTTGTCCCTGTTTTTTAGATATATTTTTTAAACGATAGAAATGGCTACTTAGGAATGAAAATTAAATAACATCCGAAACTTAAAATATATTTTCACCATGAAGGACATGAAGCTCATGAAGATAAATCGTTAAAACTTCATGCTCTTCATGTCCTTCATGGTTTATAAATTTATTCAGTTGATGATATAGTTTCGGAAGTTATTAAGTAGGTGGTCAAAAGTATCCATACATTTTATTAGAGGAAAACAGAGAAACCGTTGAAACGGTTATTCTCATTGATTCACATAGCCCACGGTTTAAACCGTGGGCTATGTGAAAAGTAAAACTCAACCGTTTTAACGGTTTATAGAAATGTTAAAAGACTTATGGACAGTTACTTAACATTGCATTCCTTAGCCTAATTTGAAATATAAAAGCAAAAATAAGACTGGCGGCGAGCAAAAGGGCTTTGTCCTTCAGATAGCCGCCAGTCTTTCCTGATGTATGCAGCTCGCGGTATAGATTGGTATGCGCATGAGGATTAGAGCGATAATGTAGAGCTAGAAACAAAAAACGCCCTTAAAAAAGGGCGTTTTTATTTGCTAACTAAGGAGTAAAAGACAAGTCTTTTTCCTTAATAATTTTTGCAATAACCGATTAGGAAAGTCCTAAAACATCCTGCATATCATATAAGCCCTTTTCTTTATCGCCTAACCATTTGGCTGCGCGTATTGCGCCATTAGCAAAGGTCATACGACTCGTGGCTTTGTGAGTAATTTCAAGGCGTTCGCCTTCGTCTGCAAACATCACCGTATGTTCACCTACAATATCACCTGCACGAATCGTTGAAAAACCGATAGTTTTACGATCGCGTTCACCTGTATCGCCTTCTCTACCATAAATCGCGCAATCTTTTAAATCACGACCTAAGGTATCAGCAATTACTTCACCCATTCTTAGGGCAGTACCAGAAGGGGCATCAACTTTATGACGGTGATGGGCTTCAATCACTTCTATATCGGTATAATCACCCATGACTTTAGCGGTCATTTCCAGTAATTTTAGCGATAAATTAACACCAACACTCATATTCGGAGCCATCACAATCGCAATATCTTTAGCTGCTTCGCTAATGATAGTTTTCTGTTCTTCACTATAACCCGTCGTACCGATAACGACTTTTTTACCTGCTTTACGGCAAACTTCTATATAGTCCATAGAGGCTTCTGGGCGCGTAAAATCAATGACCACATCAAAATCATCAATCACTGTCGTTAAGTCATAAGCGACCGTGATGTTTTGTTTTTCCATACCTGCATGTTCACCTGCATCTTTACCGACCGCAGTACGCGAAATTGCCGCGCTAAGTGTTTTAGTTTCAATGGCGGCTTTAATTAAAGATAAACCCATACGCCCTGATGCACCGACTATTGCAATTTTGCTCATATTGTTACCCTGTCAGTTTGTCAAAAAAACTTTTTACGCCATCTATAAACGAATGTTCTTGTGGGCTGTGTTGTTTACCCCCACCAGTGAGTGATTCGCCTAATTTTTTAACTAACTCAGTTTGTTCTTTAGTTAAGCGTACAGGCGTTTCTATTTGTACTCTGCATAATAAATCACCTTGTGCGCCGCCTCTGACTGGTTTGACACCTTTTCCGCGTAAACGGAATAACTTACCTGTTTGGGTTTCAGCAGGGATTTTTAATTTAACTTTGCCATCCAGAGTCGGTACTTCGATTTCACCGCCTAAACAGGCATTTGGAAAGCTAATCGGTACTTCACAATAAAGGTTGGAATCATCACGCGTAAAAATAGCATGGTCTTTTACTTGAACCTGTACATATAAATCACCTGCGGGGCCGCCACGTTCTCCTGCTTCACCTTCACCCGCTAATCTAATTCTATCGCCCGTATCTACGCCTGCTGGGATTTTTACTGATAAGGTTTTGGTTTCTTGAACGCGTCCTTGACCATGACATTTACGGCAAGGGTCTTTAATTTGTTTGCCAGAACCGTGACAGGTTGGACAAGCTTGTTGTACTGAGAAGAAACCTTGCTGCATTCTGACTTGTCCATGTCCATGACAAGTAGAACAGGAAACAGGGCTAGAACCTTTTTTCGCACCTGTACCTTTACATTCGCCACAGGCTGTCAGCACAGGCACACGGATTTTGGTTTCTGTACCCCCCACCGCTTCTTCTAAGCTTAATTCTAAGTTATAGCGTAAATCTGAGCCACGTTGAACGCTGCTGCGTTGTTGTCTGCCGCCACCGCCGAAAATATCGCCAAACACATCGCCAAATACATCACCGAAACCTTCTGCACCCGAATAACCGCCTTGTCCTCCCATAGAAGGATCAACACCCGCATGACCGAATTGGTCAAAAGCTGAACGTTTTTTAGGATCAGATAAAATCTCGTAGGCTTCTTTTATCTCTTTAAACTTTTTTTCAGCCGTTGTAGGATCATCGGTGTTTCTATCGGGATGAAATTTCATTGCCAAACGGCGATAACTTTTTTTAATTTCAGCGTCGCTAGCGTTTTTATTTACACCAAGTAGTTTATAAAAATCTTCTTTTGCCATGTTTTAGTCCGACCCTATGGAATACGGTTTTGTTGTAGTTAAAGGTTTATTTTATCATTTATCATTCCCATACAGGGTATGGAAAGTATTGTTTTTTATATTAGGTTTTTAATTTTGATCTTGAAACGGCTATTTTCCTGTTCGCCTTTCGCATTAAAAAAACGAATAGTCCCTTGTTCATCGACTAGCCAAACTTCATCTGCGCCAGATTCTAAATAGAGTTTTATTTTTTCTTGCATTTCATTGCGGCTATTTGACGGTGAGATGATTTCAATACATAATTCTGGCGCGAAAACAGCCCCAGTTTCATGAATGTTTTTTTGAAAATACTCTTCTGAACCCCAAGCCACATCAGGAACTTTAACGCCTTTGCTTGTTTGTACGGCGAGTTCAGTAAAAACCTCTCCGCCTAATTGTACGCCTAATATTTTCGCTAATTTTCCTTGAAAACGACTATGAATAAAAGACGCTGGAGACATTTCTATATTTCCTTTTTCATTAAGTTCTATTTTATAAGGTAAGTTTTGTAGCGATTGATCTGCTAAAACATCTTGCCATTGCATAGTTTTACCCCAGTTATATTGCTTAATTAGCCAAATTGAATAAGTGTGCCTTCTTTATCAAAAGCCAGATATTTTGATAAGTCACCACCCTGTTCAACAGTTTGCACCATTATATTAAGGGGTTGTTCTGCTTCACTGGCATCGGGAAAACGTCCATTTTTACCCGCAAGCCCTGCAATTAATACTATTTGCCAATCTTGTTGCATTTGTTTAGATTCTTCTACTAACTCGGCAAAACTACCCAGTTCATCTAAGTTTTTATCAACACACATGATGGGTTGTAATTCGCCACCTTGACCTGAATGAAACTGCTGTTTTTCTTTATCTTTAGCCTCTTTAGATAATGAGGTTCTTAGAAAAACAAACAGCAAACGCTGTGGTTCGGGTTGTTGTTTTGCAGCGAGCAATAGAGATTCATAATTGGTAATGGTTATATTAATTTTCTTGTCCTTTTTGGGGTACTGCTACGCTCAACAATAGGCTAATTAAAACTATAGGGTTTAAGCTGTCGATATTTCAAAGCAAGTGGCATCTGCTATAGGGTCAAATTCGAGCTTCATAAATTAACCTAGGAGTTTGTCGGACTTAAGGAAAACAAGAGCTATTTTTCTTCTAAAACCATATTTAAAACATGTTTTTAGCATTTTAATAAGTAAATCAGGCAAAACTTTCGTCTTTTTACGCTCAAACCTTAGGGTTTTAGCCTATTTCAGCTATTTAAGACGTAAAGACGCTTAAAATTATACGCCATACACACAAGTGTCCATTCGCCTTTCACAGCGTCAAGTCCACGCAACATGAAATGGCGAAACCCCATCGCTTCTTTGATGATGCCAAATACAGGCTCTACCGTGGATTTGCGTTTGGCATAGAAAGCCTTACCTTCTGGCGTTTTCATGCGGTGCTGCATAGCCTCTACAGGAGTAGGATTTTCAGGGGCTTCGGGTGGTTCTGCCAAGCGATTTTCAAGGCGTTCATTATGACTTTGGCGACTACTTGCAATGGCAGGTTCGATGCCGTGTTCGATAAATTCGTTCACGTTATCTTTGCTGAAATAACCTGTATCTGCGCCTGCTCGCGCTATTTTATCAAGCTCTTCGGGCAGCTTATCTAACTCTGCTAACGCAGGTACAATTTCTTGTTTATCATTGGTATTTTGGCTGATGTGTTGACCAACAATAATCATGGTATCGCCATCTACCGTCGCTTGTGCGTTGTAGCCTTGGACATAGCCGCCGCCAGATTCGGGCATAATGCGTGAATCTTCATCGGTAAAATTCACTTGATCTTTACCACGCGCTCCAGCTTCGGGTTCTTTTGGCTTCCTGCCGCCTAGCTTGTGACCTCGCGCCTCTTCTTTTGCCGCACGTTCAGCTATCTTGGCTTCGTATTCAGCCTGTTCCTGTTCGTAACGTTCCAGAGCGCGTTTTTCTATTTCTGCCTTAACTTCTGCAATTTTTTCCAAGCGTGTTTCACGGCGTTGAATCTCCTCAGGAATATCAATCTCCTTGTTTCCCTTACTATTTTCCGTTTCAGCCCGCTCCAATAATAGCGTGACTTCCGCTTTCAATTGCTCTTCAAGTTTACAGGCATAATCCCAGCTCAAAGCCTTGTGTTTACTAGCATTAGCCTTGATTTTAGTGCCGTCTATGTAAATATCGCCCAGTTTAAAAATCTTCATCCCATGCGCTATCTGTAATAGCATCACAAATAATGCACCAAGTTCGGGCAAAAATCGCTTACGAAAACGGTTGATACTATCGTGATCGGGGTGTAATCCAGCCGTAATAAAGAGTACAGGGATATTCTCGTAAGTCGCTCGCTCCATTTTACGGCTGGAGAAGATATTTTTAGCATAGCAATAAAACAGTAGTGCCAACATCATTTTAGGCGGATACGGCGCACTCCCGCCGCCACTATAGGCATTTTCTATTGCGCTGGTATCCAATTGTTCCACAACCTCTACGATAAAACGGGCTAAATCGTTCTGGTCTAACCAGTCTTCCAAATTATCTGGCAAGGTGATAGGCTTGTTTCTGTCGATGTCTATAAAATGGTTGCTCATGTTACTTTCACTCTAGGGTGTAGATGGTTTTCACCTTAGCAGTAATTGTGGAAGTCCGACAAACTCCTAGTCTTTTAATCGTACAAATCGAATTTTATAGCTTACTTAGAATTAGTGGT
>WTBX01000072.1 GCA_013138855.1 Methylococcaceae bacterium | reverse complement strand
TCTGTTAGCGACGCGGTGAATCAATTAGGGAAGGTAACAGAAATACTCGATATTTTTGTTGGTTTTCAAGCACAGCTTTATGCAAGAGCAACTTGTTATCCATCAAGCGGAGCTTGATAATAGGCATTCCCAAACAGAGTTTGGGAATCAGCGAAAATTCGCCCCCGTTAAATCCTGATTTTTAAACGAACGTCCACGCAAATTCTGACCTTTAAAATCCTTCCCCTGCATAAACTCATCCTCAATTTAAAACCAACGCTAAAATAATCATAACCCAAAAAATGATTGACTTGCCTCAATAACGACAAAAGCCTACACTTTGTTTAAATGTACGTTATAGCAAATTTAAAACCTGAGAAACCATCATGCAAATCGCCATCGACTTACCTAATGACTTTGTAACCTTACAGTCAACAAACGAAATCAAACAAGAAATGCGCTTAAGCTACGCATTATGGCTATTTAAAAATGCACGAGTAACCTTATCCAAAGCCGCAGAACTGGCAGACTTAAATATTTACGACTTCATCAATGCCTGTAAAAAAAATGACATTGCGGTAATAGACATCAGCAAAGATGAATTACTCGAAGAAATAGCGGACATGCTTTAACCATGATTTTAGTTGCCGATTGTTCCGCATTAGTCGCTTTATCCGCTTGCAATCAACTTGCTTTGCTAGAAAAATTATTCAGCTCTGTTGTCGTTCCAGAAACGGTTTACCAAGAAGCCATTGTTTCTGATAAAAAAGAAGCCAAGCAATTAAAAAGTTATTTGCAAAATAAAGTCCGTAACGTGGATATGCAAAACTATGTGTTTTTAGATGCTTTTGCAGATGCTGGCGAAACAGAAGCTATGCTGCTTGTATAAACAAATCACAGCCCACAAACTGTTAATTGATGATAAACGTGGTCGAAAAGTCGCTAAAATTAACAACATCAACATTATTGGTTCACTAGGCGTGTTGCTCGTTGCCAAAGAAAAAGGCTTAATTGAAAAAATCAGTCCCTTATTGCAACAAATAGAACAATCAGGCATTCATTTAAGTCAGGAATTAATCAAAACTGTTTTGGAGTTAGCTAAGGAAATAAAGTGACAACAATATCCAGAGATTAGAACAACGCCTCATTCTCAGGCGGGGTTACCAACTTAAGATGGGACAAAAAATGGATGCTAGACCTGCGAGGTTTTAAAAACCTCGCAGGTCTGAATGTAACTATCCTGCCTTAAAATACTAGCCCTTTTTATTTATAATCCTTCGTTGTAAAAATACTTTCAACATAATTTTCAAAGGTAAAATACTCTTTCACAAACTCTTGAATTTCTTCTTTGCGAATAGATTTTATATCATCAACAGTCTTTAAAATATTTTCAAAAGGATCTTTGTTTTTTAAAGCATAATCTATTTTACCTAACCAAAACCCATTACGTTTTATTGATTTTTTATAACCTTTTTCTGCCATCACCACATAATTATCAAGATGCTTCTGCTCAATACCATTCTTTTTAATATCATTAATCACCTCATTTACTAAGGCTATAACTTCACTGGTTTTTTTAGGGTCGCAAGTAAAGCTTGAAATAGCAAAAAATTTAGCTTTAGGGACTCTATTAATCACGCTGTTAAGACCAATACTATAAACGCTAGATTTTTCCTCTCTGATTAAATCTTTAAGTTTAATACTAACAATATGGCTCACCGCCCCTGCAATCATTGATTTTCTTAATGAAAAATCACTGGCTTTAGTTAATAATAAAACCACATCACTACGGTCTTCTGGATTGTTTTTTCTGATAAATGAATGGCTACCTTCGCGTGGGTTAATCTTTAAATCTTTATAATGCTCTGCGGGTTTTGAAGTTATCGGTAAGCTTGCAAGATAATGGCTAATATTTTTTTCAAAGTCTTGTTGATTAATATCGCCGACAAAGACAAAGGTAAAATCAGCGGCATTATTAAAATGACTTTGATAAATCTTTTTAAAGTTTTTGATCTTTAATGATTCTATTTCTGCTTTAGTCCTAAAAGAACGCACTCTAAGATGTTTTTTATAAAAAAAGTCCGTTAATTCTTCGTAATAAAGTGCGATAGGTCGGCTTTTTTTAGCCTCAAGGTTTTTATTTAAATCTCTTTTATAATTAGTAAAAATATTATCTTCAAATCTAGGTTGAGTAAACGTTAGGTAAATTAATTCAAAGGCTGTTTTCATATCGCTTTGAATACCATACCCTCCTACATTTTCATAAAGTTGTCCGATATTTGACCAAACCCCTGCTATTTTTCCTGCATTAATACGGTTAAGATCATCAACAGTATGGTTACCATAACCGCTTTGTCCTGCAACACTTCCCGCTGCCAAAGTATCAAAATAGTCTTTGTCTATTTCTAATGAGGTTCCACCTTCACTAAAAGCGGTAAAATTAAAGCTGTCTTTTTTAAAGTCGGTTTTTTTAAAGAAAACTTTAATGCCATTAGAAAGTAAATATTCAGTTACGCCAATGTTTTCATGTTCCTTAGAACTTTTAATACTGCCTGCTTGTGGCTGCTTGGCTAATAAAATGCCAATTTCTTTCTTTGGGTAGGGTTCGACTTTAGTTGCTAAGGCATTGCTTAATAATGTTTGAGTTTGTGCTAAAGACAACGCGTTTTGTTTTTCTTTTTCAGGGGTGCTGTAAAGAAAGAGCTGGTTTTTATTATTCAAAATACCTTTAAAATAATCATTAACGTCTTTTAAGGTAATTTCAGCTAATAAGGCTTTGCTTATAAAAAAGTGATTTTGTATATTTAAGTAAGTTGATTTATATAAAATACTTGAGATTATTTCTGAGGTATAAACAGGATTTTCTTTATCATTGCGTTCTATATAAGATTGTTTCAGTTGAGCTAAGTTATAGCGTTTGGCAAGTTTTAGCTCGTTGGCATTAAATCCATGCTGATTTACTCTGGCTATTTCTTTAAATAATCTTTTTTCTGCGATTTCATACTTTGATTTTTCAATATTTAAATTAAACTCAGTTATTTCTACACCTGTTACAAAGGAAGAGCGAGAAAGGTAAGAAGAAATAAACGGTGGATTTTTTTCTTTTCTCATTTCTGACAAACGATCATTAAAAATAGATTGCGCTAATGAACGAATTAAAGCTGTTTTCTTTTCGGCTTTTGAATTAACAGGTTTATCTTCACCGATAAGTTTCAAACTAAAAGAATAGTCGGTGTATTCTTTATCACTGACCACTTTATAACGTGCGTGATTAACAGGTTCAACAAATCGCTTGGCTCTTTTTTGAGTGGCTTTATTTTTGAGGGCTGAAAATTTACTTTTAATCATCGCCTCGACTTTTTGAGTATCAAAGTCACCAACGATGACTAGGCTCATAAATTCGGGTCGATACCATGTGTCATAAAATTGTTTCGCGACTTCAACAGGGGTATTTTTAATGATGTCAGTTTTGCCAATTGGATCTCTTTCTGCATATTTGGCATTATTAAAGAGTATGACTTTGGTTTGATCGTACATGCGTTTCCATAGTCCTTTTCTAGCGCGTTCTTCTTCTAAAACTACGCCCCGTTCTTTTTCAAATTCTTCTTTAGTAAAACTGATGTTATGCGCCCATTCTTCTAAAACTTGAATGGTTTTTTCAAAATCTTTAGGTTTGTCGGTAGGGACTGAGAGTTGATAAACCGTTCGTTCATAACTGGTATAAGCGTTGACATGTGCGCCTATCGTCATGCCTAAGGTTTGCAGGTAGGCATCTAAAGTATTTTTTTCATAATTTTTCGTGCCGTTAAAAGCGAGATGCTCTACAAAATGTGCTAAACCACGTTGATTATCGGCTTCTTCTAATGAACCGACTTCAACGATTAATCGCAATTCTGCTTGATTTTCGGGTTTATCATTTTTGAGGATAAAATATTTTAAGCCGTTATCTAATTGTCCTCGAATAACGTCTTTATTGTATTCATAATTTGTATCGGGAATCGTGCTGATTTTGGCTAAAGTAGGCTGAAAAAATAAGGATAGGGTAAAAAAAATTAAGGGGTTTAAGTATTTCATCGTTGGTTTCCATGTTGTTTAAATTAATAAGTCGGAGCTTTTAAGGCTCTAGGTTTAAATATCAGTTTATAAGCGAAATAATATACTCTTAATTTGGTTTTACATAAAAGCTAAATCAACTTTGTTCTCTCTTTCAATTTACATTCCAATATTTGCTACTTCTGCAATCGGTTTCTTTGTCTGGGAAAGTACGTTAGAATCTTTAAACATCTATTATCCATCACTAATTTTGAAGTGAGAGGACACCTTGAAAAAACAACGACATTATGTTTCACTCTGCTTTTTATTAAGCTTTTGCCTACTTTTAAATGCCTGTACGGTCGTTTATAAACAAACGGGCGATGTATTGATTGGTTATGCCGAAGAGGAGGCAACGCCCTATATGTTAGCATCTGATGATGTTGGCTTGGGGTGTTCAATGGTTGAATCTTTCGCGCCTTTTTTATTAAGTTTTTCCCGCATTACAACCACTCCCGAACAACTCGCTATTTTATTTTATCTAGTCGCGGGAAATTGTACGGAATTTAAGGCATGGGAAGAAGAGTTGCGTTATTTACGAGCGATTCATACTAAGAATGCGATTGAAGCGCAGGATGCACGAATTACTCAGCAACGCTATTTGAGTCAAGCCGCTCAACGGCAATTAATAGGATACCGTTATTTAAATTCCGCTTATCCTGAGTCAGATGCAGAATGTCCTGCTTTTAATACAGACGATGATGAATTCTACTGGTTGGTAGGTTTGATAAGTGGTTTGCAAGCGGTATTAAATGATATTGCCTCTTCAGGAACGGTTAATGTTCCTTTGAATATGGCAGCGAAAATTGGACGAGCATCTATGTGCTTGAATAACGAAAAATGGTGGGGCGTTCCTGAGGCCATTCAAGCTGCGATTTTAATAACGATTCCTAGTGATAAATCTGCTGATAAGAATCCTAAGCAAATGCTTGATAATTCCTTGAAAATAGCAAAACAGCAAGGGATGAAACTCAGCCATATTTTAGCGGCACAAATCTATTTAGGGTTAGGCGATACAGAAAAAGTAAAACAAATTATTCGTGACCATGCTGATAAAACCGTACACAGGTCGGGCAATCAAGCTTATAAAATATTAAACGAAGTTTCAAACTTACAAATACAGCAATTTTCTGATCGCTTGTGGACTAAAGCCACAGGAAAACGAACGCCGATAGGTAAAATGGGTTCTTTTTGGGATGATTCTGTTAAGGAAATTGAGATTATTGATATTGATGATATGCTCTAAAAATTGTAAATAGCCAAATTGTTTGGAGTGAAAAAACATATTTTTCACTGACGTTTCAAATCAAAACATTAGTTTATGTTGGAGTTCAATAGCTTTAGCTATTGCTGTGAAGTAACAGAACTAAAGCTTTTTTAAAACGGTCTGCTTTAGCCGTTTTCAAAACTCGCCAATAGCTAAAGCTATTGGACTCCGCCTTTATATTCTAAACATTAAAGTATTTGTAAACGTGAAAAAACTTGTTTTTTCACTCCTTTGCGTAACATCAGTTAATTAAAGATTAAGGAAAGACTAATGATTAAATACAAAAAGTTCTTAACTAAGCTATCTATATTCCTTTTATTAATATCAGCGAATAGTATTGTTTTAGCTGAATCTAAAAAAATGTGTATCTTTGATTTGCTAGGTGCAAATGGACCTGTTTTTACCTATATGAAAGATTATAAAACAGCGGCATTAGCATGGGGTGTAGAGCTGGAACTCAAACCTTATACCAGTGAACGAGTGGCAGCGGAAGATTTTAAAGCAGGTTTGTGTGATGCGGTGAGCTTTACAGGCATTCGGGCGCGGCAGTTTAATTCGTTTACAGGCAGTTTAGATGCCATTGGTGCTTTGCCTAGTTATGACTATTTAAAATCGGTGATAGCAACAATTAGTGCCTCAAAAGCGGCTAAATTGATGATAAATGCGCCCTATGAAGTGGTGGGAATTTTCCCCGCAGGTACGGCTTATATGTTTGTCAATGATAAAACTATTGATACGGTTGGTGAATTAGCGGGTAAACGTATCGCCATTTTAGATTCTGACCCTGCACAATTAGAAATGGTGAGCTTTGTCGGTGGTTCGGCAGTCGGTACTTCCTTGGCAAATATGTATAGTAAATTTAATAATGGTTCTGTCGATGTCGCTTTTGGCCCTGCGATTGTTTATGAAGCGATGGAATTATATAAAGGGCTTGAGCCGAAGGGTGGCGTTATTAATTTTCCATTAGCGCAATTGACGATGCAAGTGTTGATACGCCAAGAAAAATTTCCAGAAGGCTATGGACAAAAATCCAGAGATTTTGTTTTGGGGCAGTTTGATACAGGTATGGGCTTGGTGAAAAAATATGAAGGCACTATTCCTGATAAATTTTGGGTGACTATTCCAGAGGCGGATAAACCTAATTATCTTGAAGTATTTAGACAGTCGAGAATTAGATTAAAAGGTAAAGGTATTTATGATGCGAAGATGTTAAAAATAATGCGGATTTTGCGTTGTAAAAAAGACCCTAGTCAATCTGAATGTACTGCGGCGGATAAAGAATAATATACGGAGCCGCGACTTTTAGTCGCGCACGAGACCTAAAAACATCTTCAAAATCTATAAATTTAGACAGATGAAAATAAGCTCGTTTTAAAACTCATGTATGAAACTTCGTGCGTGACTAAAAGTCGCGGCTCCGCCTTTGTTGTTACAATTAACCTAGTCTATTTTTACCATGAAGGGCATGAAGAACATGAAGTATAAAAAATTGAAATCTTCATGCCTTTCATGGTTTATAAACTCTATTTGCCACGTTTGTGGTTCGTAGCCGTATAAATAAGGTTTGAGGAAGTTAAATTGATGATGAAAAAATGCTGAGGTTTCGCAGTCTTCAGGAATGGCTCTCTTCATTACCTGTCTTTATTCTCTTAATTATTGTCGTCGTTGCGGGCAATGCTGAGCAAACTCATACTCGTTTATTACATATAGGCGAATATTTCTGGCATGATTATTTTATGCTCAGAGCGGATATTCCCACCCCCTCCTGTAATCCAAATCCTAATATTGAAAATGCGTTAAAAAAACTTGAGGCAGAATCCGCTAATCAAGATGAATTAGAAGCCTTATTTGAGGATGAACCCTTTAATAAGCAAGCGGCTCTGCAATCTTTACAAAGCAATAAAAAAATCTGTGTAGACAAACATCATCTAGCCCAACAAAACCAAGCTAGAATCACGCCCTCGGTGGTTACTTTTCGTAGCCTAGAAACCAGTATCGCAATTATCAGCATGTGGGCATTTAAAATGCAGCGGACGATTTTGCTACTGATACTGTTTATTTGTGCCATCACCTGTACGGTGAAACAGCAACATATTGCTTTTAAACCTATTACCACATTACAAGATCATCGTATTTCTACCCTCGCTCAATTATTAGGCAATGCACTATTACTATTCTCCGCCTGCGCTTATAGAAATAGTATTTATCAATCCACCACAACGATTGAGCATCCAGAAGTCTATTTATTATTAATACTGGGCTTTGCAGCACTGACGCTGGTTAATTTATATCAATTGTTTGAAACGAAAAAAAAATGTAAAGAAGATAAGTGTTCATCTCATAGCTCTCTTAGTATTCCTTTATATATTTTTATGGCAGGTTTCGCAGGAAGTTATTTTTTCTTAATTGAGGGGCATTGGGCAGGGTTAGCGATTTTTTTTAGTTTATTAATAGATCAGGCGGGCTTGTTTCTTAATATCGGCTTGTATATCTGGGTGGGGATGCTATTAAGACGAACGTTGTTAGGCGATTTGGTTTTTAAAACTTTTATACCGTGGCGTATGTCACCTGAATTGCTAGCTGTAGTTGCTATCATCGTCATGGCTGTCCCTACGGCTTATACAGGTGCGTCTGGGATTATTATTATTGCGATGGGGTCGATTGTTTATGAAGAATTACGCCGCGCAGGTGCGCGTAGACAATTAGCTCTGGCAGCAACTGCGATGACAGGAAGTGCGGGGGTGGTTCTGCGTCCGTGTTTATTAGTTGTGCTGATTGCCGCCTTAAATAAAGAAGTCGTCACAGACCAGCTTTTTAGTTGGGGATTGAAGACTTTTATTACTACGATTGCTGTTTTTTTTATTTTCACATGGATGACTAAATGTGAAAAAATGTACCTTGCTTCACCCCGCGAAGCGTTTAAGCCTTTTTTGCGAACACTAACGCCGCTATTCCCTTATGTCTTTATCGCGCTGTTAATCTATTTGGCTTATGTCAATTTGCTAGATGTTTATATGGATGAGTTTTCTGCGCCCATAATATTACCCGTGATTATTCTGAGTTTAATTGCTTACGAAAAAATTTTTACGCGTATCGTTCAAATTAAAATTCCAGAAAAGCAATCACACAAATTTGAATATACGATAAGAATGGCTTCCTCTGAATCCAGTGTTCACATCGGTGCATTATTATTGTTAATGGGGCTTTCTTTTGTATTAGGCGGTGTGATTGAACGCTCTGGTTTGTTAAGCGGCATACCCGAAACCTTTGCTTCGACGTGGATAACCTTGAGTTTTTTAATTATGGTACTGGTGGGTATCGGCATGATTATGGATCCTTTTGGCGCAGTGGTTTTAGTGTCGGGAACGGTCGCGCAAATTGCCTATAACAATGGTATTAATCCGATACATTTTTGGATGATTGCCTTAGTCTCATTTGAACTAGGTTATTTGACTCCGCCTGTCGCACTCAATCATTTATTAACGCGACAAATGGTAGGCTGTGAAGAGATTGAAAAGGCGAGCTTAGAAGGCGGAAACTTTTGGTATCGACATGAAAAAATATTATTGCCGATGGCGACCATGGGAACAACTTTATTGTTAGTGGCTATCGTTCCTGTTTTAATTCAATAACAGCTTAGAAATTTAACATGTGGCAGTAAGGAATGAATCTTTAATAACTTCCGAAACTTAAGGTTAAGCCTTGCTTCCAGTGTTTTTTTGTTTTGTTAGAATATATACATAAGGCTGGCGGCTACCTGAAAGACGCAGTCTTTTGGGTAGCTGCCAGTCCCCACTAAGTAAACGCTCAAAAGCATCCCAACATTTTAGCTAAAAACCGTTGAAACGGTTATTCTCAATTAATAAACATAGCCCACGGCTTAAGCCGTGGGCTATGTGAAAAGCACAATATCAACCGTTTTAACGGTTTATAGAAATGTTAGAATAATTATGGACAATATAAGCGTGGGGACTGGCAGCAAACCAAAGGGCTTCGCCCTTCAGTTTACCGCCAGTCTTTTAATTCTACAGATTGGCATTTTTTTCGTAACATCAGTTATCTAAATACCGCTCAACCCAACTCCCATCACTTAAGCAACGAGATATATCGAAATATTCTGTGAGCGTGATTCGCTCAGCTATCCTTTTTGCCAAAATCGGTGGATAACTAGGAAATTTATCAGCACTAATAATGCCTTTCATATGACTTCTATCCGAACTAAAACGCTGTAAATAATTGTTTGCAGGAATATAACGAATAAACATTTGATAAGGCTTATGCAAAGCATCTGGCTTAGGAAAACTGGCGCAAAAATAGGACTTTTTGCTAATGGGAAAATCTAATCGAGAATCAAAATCATAAATCCACGGCTGATTATTTTTTTCTAACTGCAAAATGACATGATAATCCCAAATGACAGCTTCTCCCTCAGGACAGCTAGATTGATTTAAAACAACGATCTGTTGCAAAGGATTACTAAGTAATAACACGGTCATATTTTCCATGCTAAAACCTTCATTCTCCAGTGTTTTAGCAAGATGCCATATATTTTCTTCACAGAATAATGCAGTGTAATGATAGTGTTTTTTATCTTTCATGGACTCCTTGTATTTTTCTCAAGACTTTTCGGTTTATCAACTCTTGTAGAGTAAGTGGTCAAAAGTATCCTACATTTTGCTATCTTGCAGAAGATAAGCAAGAAACCGTTAAAACGGTTATTTCTACCTACATAACATAGCCCACGGCTTAAGCCGTGGGCTATGTTAAAAGCACAAACTCAACCGTTTTAACGGTTTAGATAAATGTTAGGATAATTATGTCTTCTTACTTACAGAAGTTCCATAATACTTAGAGGCTGATTGGAAATAGAAAACACAGAACTATTGTAATGTTGTGATATGGATAGAACGGTTATCAAGGCTTAATGCTGCGCCCTGCAAGGCTTCTGAGATACTGGGGTGTGCATGAATAGTTCGCGCTAAATCTTCACTACTGGCGGAAAACTCCATTGCGAGTACCGCTTCTGCAATCAATTCGGAAGCATTCGTGCCGATGATATGCACGCCTAAAATCACATCACTTTCTGCTTGCGTGATAATTTTGACCATGCCATCTGTTTTGTTAATGGCTTGTCCTCTTCCTGTCGCACTTAATGGAAAAATTCCAACTTTGTAGTTTTCCCCCATTGCTTTTAACGCTTGCTCTGTTTGCCCTACCCATGCGATTTCTGGCTCGGTGTAAATAACGCTAGGAATGACATCATAATTAATCGGATTGTGTTGGTTGGCTATTTGTTCGGCAACAAAAACCCCTTCTTCTAAGCCTTTATGTGCCAGCATAGGCCCTAATAAGGTTAAATCACCAATGGCATAAACAGCGGGAAGATTGGTGCAGCAGTTTTCATCAACATGAACAAAACCACTTTCGTTTAAAAGTAAATTGGCTTCGGCTGCGGCAAGTTGTTCGGTATTCGGTCGCCTACCTGTGGCAACAATGAGTTTATCCAGCCTTAAAGTATGGGTGCCTTCTTGGTCTTGATATTCAACAATAACTTTTTTGTTGGCTTTTTTTGCAGAAATGACTCTCGCCCCTAAGCGTAAATCTAAACCTTGCTTGGTGTATATTTTGTAAGCTTCGCGTGAGATTTGAAAATCGGGCGTGGTTAAAAAACTTTCTTGTGCATCAAGTAAAATCACCTCAGAACCTAAACGATTCCAAATTCCTGCAAGCTCTAGCCCTATAATACCTGCACCGATAATCCCTAGTCGTTTAGGAACGGTATCCATGTCCAGCGTGGTATTGGAGTCGATAATAAACTCATCATCAATTTCCGCACAAGGCATACCTACAGGTTTAGAGCCTGTGGCTAAAATAATATTTTTAGCTTCCAGCGTGTACGGTTTAGCTTTATCTAATGGAACAACGTCAACTTGTGTCGCATTTAATAAACAACCGCGTCCATAGATGCAATCGATTTTATGATGATTAAAACTGTCTCTAATCTGCTCGCTTAAAGTGCGAACTACTTGGTTTTTACGCGCAATCATTTGTTTAAGGTCTAATGAAACCTCGCCTGTTTCTATGCCATGTTGAGCGACATCATGTTTTAACAAATGATAAATTTTGGAGGATTCCAGTAATGCCATTGAAGGGATGCTGCCTGCATTGATATAAGTCCCGCCTAAGCTATGCTGGTTTTTCTGATTTTTCCAGTTGTCTATACAGGCGACTTTTAAACCCAGTTGTGCTGCTCTAATAGCGGCGACATAGCCTGCGGGGCCTGCACCTATAACAATAACATCGTATATGGGGTTTTCGTTTGGCATTGTTGTACCTTATTGAATAATCGGAATAATATTTGAAACCGATGCCTTAACATCGTGCGCCACGACTAACCCCGTGACTTTATTTAGGAAGCAAGAAATAAATAATCTACCTATTGTAAGTTTTATAACCATGAAGCACATGGTAGATTATTAATTTCTGAGCCCCTTAAAGACTGATGTTACGCATAAAAAAGAAAATAGCTAAATATCATTTATATAGTGCGTAGTAAGTACCTGAGCTAAAGTTTTCGTATATTCGGAGCCGCGACTTTAGTCGCGCTAGAGCGTTAAAATACTATTAACCTTTAAAAAACGTAGTGTTATTGCGAGGTTTCCGCGACTAAAGTCGCGGCTCCAGCAAATATAAAAATACACGAGTGTTATGCTTAGGTACTTATCAGTTAAATATTAAGTAATAAATGAGCGGGGGATTCTAGGCACTCTTTAATCGTCACTAAAAATTGTACCGCTTCACTACCATCGACTAAACGGTGATCGTAGGAGAGTGCTAAATACATAATGGGACGAATAACAATTTCTCCCTCCTCAACCACAGGGCGTTCCTTAATGGCGTGCATTCCTAAAATCGCACATTGTGGCGGATTGAGAATCGGGGTAGATAACATTGAGCCAAAAATCCCCCCGTTAGTAATAGTAAAGGTACCGCCCGTTAAATCTTCATAACTTAATGAACCTTCACGCGCTTTCTTACCAAAATCAGCAATGCTTTTTTCGATACCTGCAAAATCAAGTTGATCGGCATCGCGAACAACGGGAACAATTAAGCCACGCGGTGTTGTTACCGCAATCCCCATATCATAGTAACCGTGATAGATAATATCATTATCATCTATAGAGGCATTAATCGCAGGAAAGCGTTTTAAGGCTTCGATGGAGGCTTTAACAAAAAAAGACATGAAACCGAGTTTAATCTCATGTTTTTTCTCAAAACGTGCTTTATATTTCTGGCGTAAATCTATGACAGCCTGCATATTAACTTCGTTAAACGTGGTTAACATGGCCGCATTTTGCTGGGCTTCTAATAAACGCTCTGCGACCTTAGCACGTAAGCGCGTCATCGGTACGCGCTGTTCTGGGCGAAACCCTTCTGTAGGAGCAGCAGTTTCTAGCTTTTCGGCTTTGACTTCTGTTTTAGCTCCTATCTCTGTTTTAGCCTCGGTATTGGCATCAACAATCATATCGGCGGATGATTTTTCGCTAACATCCTGTTGACTTAAAAAGTTTAATACGTCGGTTTTGGTTAGTCGTCCATGTTTACCTGTGCCTGTGATTGCAGCAGGATTTAAATGATGTTCATTAATTAAACGTCTCACTGCGGGGCTTAAAGCGATGTCATCACTTTCATCAACGTGATTGAGTTCTTCTTCAATCGCGGTGCTAGCGGATGCTTTCGTTTCAGTCGCTGTTGCAGAAGTATCAAGCACCGCTAATACATCGCTGGCAATGACTAAATCACCATTATTTTTTACAATTCGACTTAAAACACCTGATTCAGGTGCAGGAACTTCCAACACGACTTTATCGGTTTCAAGATCAACTAAATTTTCATGTTTTTCAACAAATTCGCCCTGTTTTTTATGCCAAGCAACGATTGTTGCATCGGCAACAGATTCGGGCAAATTAGGAACTAAAATTTCCACCGTCATGATTATTTTCCTTTTTTATTACCATAAAGGGCCTGATTGACCACTTCTTTTTGTTGTTTTATATGTGCTGAAAAACTGCCTACTGCGGGAGCTGCGGAAGGCTCTCGACCACAATAAATCACATCCATATCTTTAAGTAAATTATCAAAAAAATGATGCTTAGATTGATACCACGCCCCTTGATTTTTAGGCTCTTCCTGACACCATATTATTTCTTGTACATGAGAATATTTATCAAGCTCTTGCTTAAAACGCTCACTTGGAAAAGGATAAAGCTGTTCGATTCTAATAATGGCGACATTAATGAGTTTATCTTGTCTGCGTTGTTCTAATAAATCGTAATATACTTTGCCTGCACAAAATATCAACCGATCAACTTGATTGGTTTTTATTTCATTATCGTGTTCGCTGATAATCACTTGAAACTCACCATCGGTTAAATCTTCCAAGGTAGACACCGCAAGTTTATGTCTCAACAAGCTCTTAGGACTCATTACCACTAAAGGTTTACGATAAGGACGCTTTATTTGTCGTCTTAATAAATGAAAAATTTGCGCAGGCGTAGTCGGCGAGCAAACCTGTATATTATGATCGGCACAAAGCTGTAAATAACGCTCTAAACGCGCAGATGAATGTTCAGGCCCTTGTCCTTCAAAACCATGCGGCAATAACATCACTAAGCCGCATAATCTACCCCATTTAGTTTCGCCAGAACAAATAAATTGATCAATTAAAACTTGTGCGCCATTCGCAAAATCACCAAACTGAGCTTCCCAAATAACCAGTGTTTCAGGTTCTGTGGAACTATAGCCATATTCAAAGCCTAAAACCCCAGCCTCGGATAATAAAGAATTAAACAACTGCATATGCCCTTGATTGCTATCCAGATGTTTAAGCGGAATATAGGTTTCATCATGACGTTGATTATGCAGCATCGCATGACGGTGTGAAAAAGTTCCACGTCCGACATCTTGTCCTGTTAAGCGCACATTATGATTTTCAATTAATAACGTCGCATACGCCAAATTTTCAGCACAACCCCAGTCTATAGATAATGCGCCCGCTGCCATTTTTGAGCGGTTATCCATCACTTTTGCAACACGCGCATGTAGTTCAAACTCAGCGGGTAGACGTTGCATTTGCTCATTACAAAAGCGTAATAAATCGAGTGATACCGATGTTTTGCAAGGCTGACTCCATTTTACACCTAAATATTTATCCCATTGTTGAGTGTAACTATAAGTACTATTTTCCAAAACAGGTCGGGAAACAATATTTCCTAACTCTAGTTGTTGTTGGTACTCATGTTCCATTGCCTCAGCATCTTCTTCGTTAATTACCCCCTCTTTAATCAATTTTTCCGCATAAAGTTGGCGCGTAGTCGCTTGAGCGCGAATTTGTTTATACATCAATGGTTGGGTTGTTGCAGGTTCGTCAGCTTCGTTATGACCTAGACGACGATAACAAACTAAATCAATCACCACATCTTTATTAAATTTCATGCGGTATTCCAGTGCCAATTGGGTCACATATAAAACCGCTTCTGGATTATCGCCATTGACATGAAAAATCGGTGCTTGAATCATGTTGGCAACATCAGTGCAATATAAAGTTGAGCGTGCATCAAAAGGATTGCTAGTGGTAAAGCCAATTTGATTGTTAATGACAATATGAACCGTGCCGCCCGTATGAAAGGCGCGAGTTTCTGCCATATTCAAGGTTTCCATAACAATGCCTTGTCCTGCGAAAGAAGCATCACCATGAATTAAAATAGGCACAACGGTGTTCATGCTGCCTTTGCCGCGTCTATCTTGTCGCGCTTTTACCGAACCTTCGACCACAGGGTTAATAATTTCCAAATGTGATGGGTTAAAGGCTAGGGTTAAATGTACCTCGCCTCCTGCGGTTTCAATATCTGATGAAAACCCCATGTGATATTTAACATCACCTGTTATCACACCGGGTGAGGACGTATGTGTGCCTTCAAATTCACCAAATAAAACAGCGGGGCTTTTGCCTAAAATATTTACGAGTACATTTAAACGCCCGCGATGCGCCATACCTATAACGACTTCTTTAACTTGCAACTCACCTGATTGCTGCACTAATTCGTCCAAAATAGGAATCAAACTTTCGCCGCCTTCTAAAGAAAAACGCTTTTGCCCCACATAGCGACGATGTAAATATTTTTCTATGCCTTCGGCTGCCGTTAATTGCTTTAAAATAGATTGCTGCTTTTCAGCAGATACCTTAGGGCGTGGATTTTCCAAATGGTTTTTTAACCAACGTCTAATATCAGCATTGATAATGTGCATATATTCAAAGCCAATATCACCGCAATAAACCTCTTCTAAGATGGAAATAATTTTGCGTAATGGCAACTTATCAACCCCATGCAAAGTCCCCGTATCGAAAACGGTATCCATATCAGGTTCAGCTAGTCCATAATAAGCGGCATCTAAATCGGAAGGCTTCGAGGACTTCGTTTCCAGAGGGTTAGTGTTTGCCACTTGATGCCCACAAGTACGATAATGATTAATCAATCTGGCAACAGCGGTTTGTTTTCTAACGCTCTCCTCGGTAAAGCCTTGAAGTTTAGCTAAATTCCCTGAACTTGAGGTTGATGCGGCTAAATTTTCAAATCGTTCTACAATAGGGCTATGAGGAATGTCTGTTGCGCCATTATGCAAACCATTAAACTTAACACGCCAGCTTTCTTCGACTAACTCAGGATTTTCCAAATATTGTTCATACAAATCTTCAATAAAAACAGCATTACTGCCATAAAAAGCGGAAGACTCTTGAAACAGTTTTAATAAATCGCTCATGCGGGGTATCCAGTGTTAATAAGTACTAACCTAAAGAGTAGGCTAAGATGCTATCTTAGCAAAGGAATAACGAATAAATAAGTGAAAAACGAGAACCCTTAAGAAAAATTTAACTATTCAGGCGGAAACGCGATTTTTAGTCGCGCACGAAGTTTCATGCTTGAATTTTAAAACGAGCTTATTTAAATCTGTTTAATTCATAGGTTTTGAAGATGTTTTTAGGTCTCGTGCGCGACTAAAAGTCGCGGTTCCGTATAGCCTAAATAGTTACGAAAAATTTAACTCACGTTTGTTTTATAAAACTCAATAAGAGGAGCTAAGCTCATGAAAATTTTTATCAGTTTATTAATTTTGACGCTTTCACCCACAGTTTTTGCAGAGACAAGTTGTAGGCCGAGTGAGATTTTTACTCAGTTTTATGCGCAGTTTAAGACAGATAGCCAGTTTCAATTGCAGCGCACTACCTTTCCTGTCAAAAAAACCGTATTTGTTAATGAGCAGCCCAGAGTTTCTTATATTAGCAAACAAAGTGTGTTGAATAAGGAAGAGTATCTTTATCTCGATCAAACGATTATGGCAGACTCAGGTTATATAGAGCTGATAAAAGATAAAACCAGTAGTGAAATTAAAGTGTTGATAGGCTCTGAAGGTTCAGAGCCGTTAGTGAGCTACATCTTTCAAAATACAACTGGCTGCTGGTCACTCACTGAGTATGAGGAATAAATTAAAGCTGCAACTTAAAACGTCTATATTATGACCATGAAGATTTCAATCTCTTATACTTCATGTTCTTCATGCGCTTCATGGTTTATAAACTATGGCTGTTTCGCCTTAAAAGCTGATGCCTAAATTTCAACACCATTTAACCCAGAGAATTAAAACATGGCAAAGAATATCACCCTAACCCAATTTATCATCGAACAGCAGCGCAAATTTCCAGAGGTATCAGGTGATTTCACTCTCTTATTAAACGATATAGTTACCGCCTGTAAAAAAATATCGCATCTTGTTAATCGCGGTGATTTAATTGGGGTGCTGGGTAATGCCGACACTGAAAATGTACAAGGCGAAGTTCAGAAAAAACTTGATATTATCACTCACGATATTATGGTCGATGCTTTAGACTGGACAGGGCATTTAGCAGGCATGGCATCGGAGGAAATTGAAGACACCATTAAAATTCCCTCTCAATATCCTAAAGGTAAATATCTTGCGTTGTTTGATCCTTTAGATGGCTCATCTAATATTGATTTAAACTTAACGGTCGGCACCATTTTTTCGATTTTACGTTGTTCGGAAGGTGTTGAACCTGAGGTAGCAGATTTTTTAAAACAAGGTTCAGAACAAGTCTGTGCTGGGTTTGTATTATATGGCCCTTCAACAATGATGGTATTAACCACGGGAAATGGTGTTAATGGTTTTACTTTAGATCCTGATATTGGCGAATTTATTTTGACGCACCCTGAAATAAAAATTCCTGAAGAGACTAGCGAATTTGCGATTAATATGTCTAATCAACGTTTCTGGGAAGAGCCTGTGCAACGTTATGTAGAAGAATGTTTGCAAGGCGAAGAGGGAGTGCGTGGCAAAAACTTTAATATGCGCTGGATAGCGTCGTTAGTTGCTGAGGTTTATCGAATTTTAACGCGAGGCGGAGTATTCATGTATCCGTTAGATAATCATAAATCAAAAGCAGGTCGTCTGCGTTTAATGTATGAAGCAAACCCTATTGGTTTTATTGTTGAACAAGCAGGAGGCGCATGTTCAACAGGGCGCGAGCGGATTTTAGATTTAGAACCCACAGGCATTCATCAACGTGTACCGTTGATTTTAGGCTCTAAAAATGAAGTGGAACGTATTGTTAATTATCACTTGGAAAGTAAAAAATGAGTAAATTAGTGTTATTCAATCACGGTAAAGACAGTGAACCGTGGGGCGAAAAAGTTCTCGCGTTAGCTGAAATTGCAAAACAACAGGGTTATGAAGTTGATAGCTTGGATTATCGCAGCACTAATGACCCGACAAAGCGCGTTGAAATGATACTCGCTTATGACTTTTCTGCTTATGATGAAGTCATTCTCGTTGGATCAAGCATGGGGTCTTATGTTGCCACCGTTGCCAGTGAAACCATTAAACCCAAAGGCATATTTTTAATGGCACCTGCATTTTATCTTGAGGGCTATCCACAAACAGAGTTTAACCCACCGTCTAAAAATACTTTTGTGATTCACGGCTGGCAAGATGATGTTGTACCACCCGCAAATGTTTGGCGATTTAGTCAGCAGCATCATTGTAGATTACGAATGTTAGAGGGTGACCATAGATTAACGGCAGTTTTAAATGAGGTTTGTGAGGAGTTTAAGCATTTTATAATTCGTCTTGGAAACTGAAATGTCTACTTTAGAAATACTTTACATAAGACTGGCGGCTATCTGAAAGACGTAGTCTTTTGGGTAGCCGCCAGTCCCCATTAAGGAATGAAACACAATAACATTCGAAACTTAAAATATATTTTCACCATGAAGAACATGAAGCCCATGAAGATAAATCATTAAAACTTCATGTGCGTCATGGTTTATAAACTTTATTAAGTTGACGATATAATTTTCAGAAGTTATTAACATCACATTCCTAAATACATTAATATGAGCGAGGGGCCTGGCAGCAAACTAAAGGGTTTTGCCCTTCAGTTTGCCGCCAGTCTTTTAATCACAGGTCGGTATTTTCGTGGACAATGCGTAACATCAGTTCATAATATTAGGAAACATGAACAAGCTTTGCTAACCTCACTTTTATCAGTTTTTCTATGCAATGAAAATGACCTCAAAACCCAATAGAAACTTAGTTATTTAACACTTATATACTGAGATTAATATTAACTTTTCAGGAGATTCTAATGAAAAAAATATTTTTAATAGTAGCATTATTATTCACCACCCCAATAATTCACGCTGAATCATTATTGGAAACCTATACTGCTCGCTTAGGAACAGATGACCATTACAACAGTAAAGGTAAAAGATTACGTTCAGTTGCGGCAATTATTCGCCAAGATAGAGCCAATTTTCATAAATTTGGTATTAGAGATTTTGAAGATCAAGGCGATCGTTTTTTTGCCAGTAAAGGCAAACGTGCGCGTTTGGAATCTATGTTGAATCGGGGTTCTATGTCCAGAGAAACCAGAAATGCTATTGTGAATGGCACTCCATTAATTACCGTCAATATTTATACTGACTATATTGAAGTGTATTTACAATGAGAGTATTAACCGCTTTATGTCTATCACTATTTGTAAGTACAAGCTATGCAGTGTGTGATAAAAATGCAGATAAGTTAATTAAAGCTTATCCAAAGCAACTTGCCGCTTGCGAAGATAATTATATTATTTGGCATAATGGTGAAAAACAGATATTTGATGATGGTAGGGAAAAAAATTTTAAGCAACTCTTAAATGAGCCTGACTTAGAAGATATGTTTAAAACCCCCTACCCTGTTGGTAAAGATTCCTATGCAGAACCTGCCTTTAATAGTGATGCGGGAAGATTTAGAAATGAGGAATTTTTTAAACGGCTTTATGGGCAAAGCTCTAAAGCGGTAAAACAACAATTAGTGCCAATTGATTGGATGCCTAAATCCAGCAATAAAACGGTTCGTATGACGGGAGTGAATGAGGTTGCACAAAAATTAGCTCAAGTTTCAACAGAGCTGGATGAGTTGCCCGCAGAATTTAAAAAATATTTAATTAAAACCTCAGGAACTTATAACTGGCGCGTTATTAGTGGGACTAATCGTTTGAGTGCGCATTCATTTGCTATCGCGATTGATATTAATGCGCAAATGGCAAATTATTGGAAATGGGCGGGTAAAAATTACCGCTATCAAAATAATATTCCACATGAAATTGTCGAAATCTTTGAAAAACACGGCTTTATTTGGGGCGGGAAATGGTATCACTATGACACCATGCACTTTGAATATCGACCTGAATTATTATAAATCGTAATTTAGAACTGGCAAGCTTTTCAAGCGTTGCCAGCTCTTAAAAAACTTAATTTTTATTCACAGTCTTCTTCTGTGGATTCTTCTTTAGTTTCTGCTTGTTCTGGTTTGGTTTCTGTACTTGCAGGCGCGTTTGTTGCCTCGGCAACTTTAACTAACCAACCATCCTTGCCTTTACAATCTAATTCTGCCGTTACAAAGACATTAATACGAACAAATTTGCCTGTTAATTCGGCAGGTATTTTACTTTTTATCCTATAAAAACTACTCGTTGTTTCAATGGTATAGGGTAATTTTATTTTTTTAGCGATAATTTTAATGGTACTAGAATCAACTTTCTTAGGAACAGTAAAACTAAATTCTGACTCGGGTGCGACTTCTACTTTGTTAGCAGAGCTATATTCAGCTAAAGAAAAGTTGTCAAACCTAGGCATTTTGCATTGTTCAGAAGCCCCTTTACTACTATAAGCCGTTGCATTATGGCTAACGACCAATGCTGAGAAAATAAGAATTATTTTAAATAAGTTTTTCATTGTAAGCCTCGCTTTATTTTTATCTTTATTGAGAAATGGTGATGCTATATTTCAACGACAATTCAAACAAAAAAAGTAAATTATTTCAAGAAATTAAACTTTAATTTGTCCTAAAAAATTAGCTTATAGAGTCAACCCCCCTTAAATTAAGGTCTATAACGGTGATAACGCTTATCATCCAATAATAATTCATTACCTTCTTTAGTAGCCGTGACTGTTTTAGTTGTGTTTAAGGTCGTATTGACGAGAGTAAGTTGATTAGCTAGCAATGTCCATTTACCTTCCCACATCGTTGCTTCTCCATCAGCCCCTTGAATATGTAAGCGTCCATCAGAAAAAAAATCATAACTTATATCGCCTTCTACAGGATTCCAGCCATAAGTTCCCTCGACACTATGTAAAAATCCCGCTGAAACACTGACTGCTTGAGTTGTATTTGTGGCTTGATTTTCGTTAGCCATTACGGGGGAGGCTGCGCCTATTGTTAAACTTATGGCTAATATTTTGATAATGCCTTTCATTTTAAGACCTTCTTGTTTATCAATTGAACATCGAACCAAGGTGACAAGGTGAAAATAGAAGACCTTTGAGGTTTTAAAAACCTCAAAGGTCTAAAAATGAGCATCCTGCATTTAACTTAAATACGCGGAGTGGAATAGCTTTAGCTATTTCCGTGATTCGCCAATAGCTAAAGCTATTGGACTCCGATTTAAACTGAAAAATACAGAATGTCTAAAACACTATTTCGTTTTAAGTTGTTCGCTAAAATTAATCACGCAATAATTCATTAATACCTGTTTTACTGCGAGTTCTTTCATCAACTTGTTTGATGATGACCGCACAATATAAACTGTGAGTTCCATCTTTAGACGGTAAGTTACCAGAAACCACAACAGAACCTGCTGGAATGCGTCCGAAAGTAATTTCGCCAGTCATACGGTTAAAGATTTTAGTACTTTGACCAATGTAAACGCCCATTGAAATAACTGAACCTTCTTCAACAATGACCCCTTCAACCACTTCTGAACGTGCGCCAATGAAACAGTTATCTTCAATAATGGTAGGCCCTGCTTGTAAAGGCTCTAAAACACCCCCGATACCGACACCGCCCGATAAATGGACGTTTTTACCAATTTGCGCACATGAACCCACAGTCGCCCATGTATCAACCATCGTACCGCTATCAACATACGCGCCAATATTGACATAAGACGGCATTAACACCGTGTTAGGTGCAATGTATGAACCATGACGAACATTCGCATTAGGCACAACACGCACGCCAGATTTAGCAAAATCTTCAGGCGAATAAGAACCATATTTAGTTTCAACTTTATCGTAATAACGATTCGCACCGCCATCCATCACACGGTTTTCATTGATGCGGAAAGATAATAATACCGCTTTTTTCAACCACTGATTAACGACCCATTCGCCATCAATTTTTTCAGCAACACGCGCTTCACCGCTGTCTAATAAATTGATAGAGGCTTCAATCGCTTCACGCAATTCATGCCCTACGCCTGACGGAGTGATTTCAGCGCGGTTTTCAAAGGAATCATTAATGATTTTTTCTAGTTCAGTCATAGTCTTGTTAGCTATAAGGAGTTAATAAAAGATTTAATACGCTCAGCCGCTTCTATACATTCTTCAATAGGCGCGACTAAAGCAATTCTTACATGATTTTTAGCAGGATTAATGCCATGCGCAGTGCGTGACAAATAGCTTCCTGCCAAAACGGTAATATTTTGTTGGGCAAATAATTGTTGAGTGAAATCAATATCCGAAAACGGTGTTTTTAACCAAATATAAAAACTTGCCTCAGGTTTGCTGATTTCGCAAACATCGTCAAGAATATCAATGAAAGCGGTGAATTTTGCACGATACAGTTCGCGATTTTCTTTCACATGGGCTTCATCAGACCATGCTGCAATGCTGGCGTGTTGTGTCGGTAAAGCCATTGCGGAACCATGGTAAGTACGGTATTGAAAATAACCTTTTAATATTTCGCTATCGCCTGCAACAAAGCCTGAGCGCAACCCTGGTGCATTTGAGCGTTTCGATAAACTTTGGAACATCACACAGCGTTTAAAATCCGTGTTTCCCATTTCATAAGCCACTTTTAATAATCCTATGGGAGGATTATCTTCATCATCATAAATTTCGGTATAACATTCATCTGAGGCAATCACAAAATCATATTGTTCCGATAAATTGATAAGTTTTTGATAATTCGCTTTTCCAATGACGGCACCTGTTGGATTTGCAGGCGAACAGACAAAGAGTAATTGACAGCGTTGCCAAATTTCATCAGGCACACTATCAAAATCAGGCAAATAATTATTATCTTCTGGCGTATTTAAATAATAAGGTTCAACGCCAGCTAATAATGCCGCGCCCTCATAAATTTGATAAAAAGGGTTGGGCATTATTACCACAGGTTTTTTACTGGGGTCGATAACCACTTGAGTAAATGAAAATAATGCTTCTCGCGTACCATTCACAGGTAAAACCTGCGTGTCAAAATTCACACCATTTTCTGGCAGTTGAAAACGCTGTATTATCCAATTCGCAATCGCGCTGCGTAACTCAGGCAAACCTTTAGTGCTAGGGTAGCCGCTTAAACCGTGCAGATGAGTTAATAAGGCTTGCTGAATTAAATGTGGAGTAGGATGTTTAGGTTCACCGATAGATAAGGCAATATGATTTTTATCTATCGCGGGAGTAATGCCTTGTTTAAGCTGGGTTAGCTTTTCAAACGGATAAGGATGTAACAGGGTTAAATTAGGATTCATTTATTTTCTACAATTTGGTCTTTTACCTGCGGCTTGAGCCTGTTGGTATTTTTGCATTGCTTGCGGCATATTGCTGTTTAATTCCTGAATACGGGTATCATGCGCAGGGTGGGTAGACATAAACTCAGGGGGTTGCTGACCTTGACTTGCACGGCTCATTTTTTGCCATAACACGGTACTTTGTCTAGGATCAAAACCTGCTTTCGCCATTAAATCCAGACCAATAACATCAGATTCGCTTTCATGGTCGCGACTATAAGGTAATAAAATACCATATTGCGCCCCTATGCCTAAAGCACTCATCCCTAATTGACCTATGGCGGTTTGTGGGGCGACAACTGCGCCTAAAATCCCCATACCTTGTTTGAGCGCGGTTTCCTGTGACATACGTTCGTTGCTGTGTTTAGCCATAACATGTCCCACTTCATGACCAATAACGGCTGCCAGTTGGTGTTGATTATCAACCATATTGACCAATCCTGTATGGACTCCAATCTTATTACCAGGTAAAGCAAAAGCATTTAAAGATTTATCTTCAAAAACAACCACTTCCCATTTACCACCTACTTGCCGAATGATATGGTTGGCAATGCAGTTTACAAAATTCTTATAGCGAGTATTTCGACTGACAGCTTTAGTTTTTTTCAATTCGCCAAAAGCTTGCATACCCATTTGATTCATTTCTGCATCGGGCATAAAAGCAATTTGTGATCTACCTGTCGGGCTAGTAGCACAAGCAACTAATAGACAGCTTGTGACTACGGTTAACAGTTTTTTCGTAAACATAGCTTTGATCCTTTAAGAAGAAATTTAGAATGTGCGTATTTTAACGTAACTAGCGTTTAAATGAGTAAAAAAGCTTTTCACTTTTACGAAAAATGACAATACTTATAGATTTTTAGTTATTTATCGTCTGGAATATAAGGTATCAATCCTTTATTAAAGGCTATTTCTTGTACTTCATAAGGCATATTTCTAGCATCAACTATCATCCCATCTACAGATAGCATCCATACCATTGGGTTACTATCCATCCTACTTGATAATGACCAGTTTGGATCCATCTGATACATCTTTAGTAAATCTCGAATTTGTTTGGATTTACCCTGACCTGTACTTTGCCCAACCCCAAATTTTTTATATAATTCTGAGGCATTTATATGAGGTGTTTGAGTGTTATCAAACAAAAAATTAACCATCCCTAAAGCATGTGTTATCCCGCAAGCCCATGAGCTTTCTCTACCTTTTTCTAAAGGAGAGGGACGCTTTCTACAAAGAGTAGCAACAGCATAGCGTATGAGTTGAGCATATTCTTCATTCAAGTTTTCTTCAGAAAACTTATCGGTTAATTCAACAATAGCATTATATTTTTCTTGCATTGCTTTTGGAACATTTTCTGACTTTTTTGTTTGGCTCATATCTTTAACCTAATCTGTGAATTTAATCTAAAGTTGTTAAAACATTTTTTTGGTAAATAACATTATCGACTAATCTATAGTCTCAATCCAACGGCAACGCTGTTTAACGATCTCCGCAGTATTACTATTACCTATGCCTTTAGCAATTAACGCCACCACCCTATCATCAGTATCATAACCAATATGAGCATCCATAGGATTAGCGATTTTTCCTAAACCAAAAATATCAAAAACAGTGGCGACATTAATATTAATATTAGTGACATCAATACAAAGTCTGGAGTCTAAATATTTTTCAACGAATGCGTGAGGAATTGCATAACTCAGCAAATCATTAGGATCACTGAAAGCAATAATCGAGGTTTTTGATAAGATGCGTTTAGAATAATGTTCGCCTTCCATTTCGCAGTATGCCTGTTTTTTTCCATACACTTCGGGCAAATTACGCCCGAGTTGTAACATAGGCAATTGATTAGACATCATGTATAGAGGAATATGTTTATTTCTTAAAGCAATCGCTAAATCTTGTTGTTTTTTCGAAGCCTTTTTTTGCGCTACAGCATTCCCTAAAATCTCAGCAATTTTTTGTAAGCCATCAATGGTAATTCGACTGCCTAAACTATGAGAAACAAAAGCATAATGGTCATTAATAATATGATTTAACGGTGAAATATTTTCAGCCCAGCACGCTTTAGGCGTACCTTCGGGTAAATCTTTCCAGCCGCCGCTTGCCATCCAGCAAAACGATTGAATAAATGACGATAATATATCGCCTCGACTTTCACCTAAATAAATAATGGGGTCAGGGCCTGTATCATTAGAGAACTTTTTCATCATATCGTTGATTTTAGTACGACGAAAAGAATACTCTCCTGAATTATCATAGGCTAAAATTTCTTTATATTTAGCGGTAATTTCTGACCACGTTAGCTCATAAAATAATAATTCTTTATTTTTGGCTTTATTTAAAAAACGACGAACACGCAGCTTACCGAGTTTTTTAGTTTTATCCTCTCGGTCGGTTAGATTAATCTCTTTATGTTGCTTAGAGGTAACAGATAGCTCTAATTCTTTCGCTAATTTTTCAGCAAATTCAGTTGCATAACCTGATGAATGGTCACCAACGCCATGAATCATTAAGACTTTGCTTATACCATTATTAGTCGATAAATTAGCTTTAAGACCCCCAAAAGCAGTCCCCCAAATTTCGCAAACCCGCTCATCTTTCGCTTCCTGCTTTTCTAAAAAAGCCTCAGCAACGCCTTTACCCAAACTGGCGCACCCTGAAAGCCATAAAACTAACAACAGTACAATACTTTTTTTAATCATTTTAAGCACCTCCTGTAAACCGTTAATTTATAAGTATACTATTATTGATGGCTGATGTTACGCAAAACCAATTGACCACTAAGGCAATCGGACTTAAAGTTTTAAAAATATAATAAAAATTAAGATATGGCTATCATTATGTTACCGTTAAATAATGACAACGCCAACAGCCTCAATTATTCATCACTTTTCAAGCATTAAAGACTATCGAGTTAATCGACAAAAGAAGCATCAGCTTCAAGATATATTTTTTATAACCTTACACGCAGTCATCTGTGGAGCTAATGATTGAGTTGCCATAGAAACTAAAAACTCTGTGTCACTTTAAAATTTGTATGTTATAACTGCTTGTTAATATTTGAATATTTTACCTATTTATAATTTAATGTTTGAGAGGAATCAAAATGCTATTTTTTAAATTTCATCATGCATTTTTGTTGTCATTCGTTTTATTATTTTTAGTTTCTTGTGCGTCTACGGATAAGAAAATACCAGCCCCGCTTACTCAGAAACAAATCACCGCAGCTTTCATAAAATCTTTAACACAAAAAATTAATTTAAACCGCAACGATGAAGATGCTTATTTCAGTAGAGCAACGCTTTATTACCATCAGCAACACTATAAAAAAGCCAAAGCCGATTATCTAAAAGCCACGCAATTAAATCATTTATTTGTTAATGCTTACGGTATGTTAGGTTGGATTTTGATTAAACAAGGAGAGTTTGACAAAGCCGAAGTTTATTGTCGAAAAGCTTATAATCTTGATAAATTTAATTCTGCTTGGACACTTAATTTAGGGCATGTTGCCATGCTACGCGGTCATACAAAAACCGCACGCAAGTATTATAAAAGAGCTTTGCTTTTAATTTCTGACCAAGCGACTTTTGAGGCGGAAGTTGTCGCTGATTTTGATTTTTTCATCAAAAAAGGTTGGAAAATCAATGTAATGCGTGAGCAGCGGTCATGGATGATAGCTAATTTTGCAAACAAGCAACAAAAAAATAAATTATTATCTCGTAGAGAATAAAAGTGAAAAAACTTGTTTTTTCACTCCGAGTTATCAATATACTGTATCTCGTAAGACTGGCGGCTACCTGAAAGACGCAGTCTTTTAGGTAGCTGCCAGTCCCCACTAAGGAATGAAGATTAAATAATATCCGAAACTTAAAATATATTTTCACCATGAAGGGCATGAAGAACATGAAGATGAAATCTTTAAAACTTCATGTTCTTCATGCCCTTCATGGTTTATAAGTTTTACTAAGTTGACTTATATAGTTTCGTAAGTTATTAAAATCGCATTCCTAAGTACATTAATATCAGCGTGGGGACTGGCAGCAAGCTAAAGGGCTTCGCCCTTCATCTTGCCGCCAGTCTTTTAAACTTCATGTTCTTCATGCGCTTCATGGTAAACATAAAAGCTGTCTGAATTAATTTTCACGTCTTTGCATAACATGCATTTAACATAATTTTACAGTTATAGGCTGATTGCAGCTTGCCATTATCTCTGGCTCAGAATTCAATAATTGTAAAACCACTGCGGCAACATTGATTCCTAAAGCCTCTTTAATACCTGCGTAAGAACTCGTTAAGCGTGGATTAATTTCTAAAACCTGTAATTGTTGATTACAACGAATCAAATCTATACCAACATAACCCCATAAATCAGGAAAAGCGGTAGCCATTTGAGTACATAGTTTTTGAAATTCACCGTTATCCATTTCGCAATTAACCTCACAGGCTAATAATTTAAAAGACTTATCAACGATTTCAACGTATTGACGGTTAATACAAAGTAACGGCGCATTGCCCTTATTAAATAAAGCCGAAACACTTAACACCTCACCTTCAATAAAAGGCTGAATAATATAATTTTCAAGATTATTTAATTGTGCTAACAATGATTGAAAACCTTGCTCTGAATTTATAAAAAAACTGTCTTCACAGCCAACACCATCACGCGATTTTATAACCGTTCCTTGAGGAAAAGGACGGCTATTATTATTTAAAATTGCGGTGCTAACGCTGTTAATATTATGTGTCGACAATTGTTTAAACGTTTGCCATTTATCTGCCGTTTGAGTAATTGCCTTGCTAGGTGAATTGAGTAATAATTTATTTGCTGACTCAACAATTTGGGTTAAATTAAATAAAATTTCGCCACTTTCAGGCGCGATTAGCCATACCGCATCAACACTTGATAATTCGGATTTAAAACGCTTTAAAATATCGTCTTTTTTTTCGATAACAATAATTTCAAGCGCATCATCAAAATTATTAATCAAACGCCCATCAAGTAATACTGAAATTTTATGCGCGTCGATGATAGTTAAGTCATTAAGCAAGGCTTTCAGCATTAACAAACCTTCTTTCGCCAAACTATCTGGCAACTCTTCGGTACAAAAACCACCCCCGCAAATATATTCAAAAACCAGAATTTTCATCTTATTGTATCTATTTTAAATTTCAGGATATTGGAGATGCGACTTTTAGTCGCGCACGAGTCATAATTACTCAAGCTGTAGAAGGAACACACTTTAACTTAAAATATATTTTCACCATGAAGCGCATGAAAATCATGAAGATAAAATCATTAATACGTCATGATTCCTAAGTTTGGCTACCAACTTAACACGGGACACAAGGACTGGCATCTACCCTAGAGAACTTTGTTCCCTAGGGTAGATGCTAGTTCTGAGCTTTAAAATTTAAACACTGCTGTCCCGCTTTAAGTTGGTAGCCAAAAAATATAAACACGCCAGACCCAGTTGCGAAGTGACCGAATGGGAAACCATAGAAATGACTATCGCTGATCCTTTTGGGAATAGGCTGACATTTTATGAAAATACACCATAAACCCATCAGCAATATATCTTAGAACGCTCGACTAAAATTGTAATTTACCTCATATTCATCTTATTATATTTATTAATCGTACTGCGAGTAGACTCGCTAA
>WTBX01000150.1 GCA_013138855.1 Methylococcaceae bacterium | reverse complement strand
ACTTTTAATAAAATATTGGCGCGAGTTGTTACCGAACTTTTTCCCCATTCAGCTTTAGCAGCGTGGGCTGCATCTAAAGCCAATTCAATATCTTCGGCACTTGAACGTGGAATGTCACAAATCACGTCATTAGTGACAGGGCTGTGATTAGTAAAGTATTCACCTTTAACAGGGGCAACCCATTGTCCATCTATATAATTTTCATAACGCTCTTTAAATGAAACAACTGCGCCTTCTGTATTTGGGTTTGCGTAAATCATGGGTAAGTCCTCAATATTAAGTGTATTTATATTTTTATTATTCTCATACGTTCTATGAGCTAAGTTTGACTATTAATATAATCAAACCCTTTTTCAAAACTAAATAATAGTTTGCAATTATTTTTCATCAAAGATTCTTCTATATCAGGATCATCAAAATCTTTTGAATTTTTATTCAAAAAACAGCTTTTTTCGAATTTGTGAATGTTTAGATGTTGTAAAACAGATGCGTAAACCATTGCATCTTGTGGAGAAAAATCAAATTGTATTTTCAGTTGTAGAGCTGATGCAAACACATCTTTTTCTAAAGGAATGATTTGTGCCATTTCTAATAATTGCTTATGAGTTTGTAACAGCCTTTCATTTTCTTCTTCGCCACTCTTAACAAGAAAACTGGCTACAGTCTGATAATTATCAGACTCTGTTTTATATAATTCTGTTCGACTTAATTGCTGCAATTCATTAGCAATATTTTGAGCTAATAATTTTCTATTTCTCTCTCGTCTAATTAATGTTTCATACGGCTCTGCAATTGAATAGGCGGGCAATATTAAGTTTGCCTTTTTGCGCTCGCATAACAGCAAAATTTTTCTACAACTCTCATGTTGTTCCTGCATTAAAGCTAATTCAAGAACAAAGTTTGACTCGACATAAATATTCATACAATTGTTTCAGAAACGATTCGCCCATGCTTGATAACTTCAAGTAAACCAGATTCAATTAACCATTGATTATTTTTATCTTGTTTAAAAGATTCTAATAAACTACTTTTTTGTAACAACTCATTAAGCCAAAGATTTATTAAAATTTCAAACCCCATTCCACTTATTTTTTCTGGCTGAATATGGACTTTTTCAAAATATAATTTTAAAAAAGCCTTTGCATCAATTTCATAAGTAGGTTTTTCAATTTCAGTAGAAGATTTATCTTTCCAAAGATAAAAACGATCAGGGAGAGCTAAAAGAAAAAATCTTACGTTAGGCAACAAACCATGCGCCAAAATATTACGTCGCATTTTTGTTGCCCATTCGCTATCTGTTCCTAGTTTGTTTTTAACTTCAACAATAAGGGTTAATTCCCCATCACTGTTGTAAGCTGCAACATCTGCGTGAATGTTCATAAGTCAATTATATGTGATAAGAGGGCTAAATGCCTGTGTGGAGGGAAGTTGGGGTATACGCATTTAATTAATAACTTACATTTGCATTAATTTCAGCTAATTCCTTCAACAATACGGTAATCTTCTCTAGTTCTATTTCGTTATCCGCCTTAATCAAACCAATTAGTTTTCGATAACGGCTAATGGTTTTGCTAGAAGCTTGTAAGCAATTGTTCAATTTATCCACAACTTTTAGCGGTGATTGTTGTAATACGGCAATGGTTAAATTACAGCAAACGCTGTTAAATTCTGTTCTCACCGTACGCCTTGCTAATGATTCCCAAACGGTATTTTTAGGTAAAGCATTAATTTGTTGTCGCAACCATAATAAATCAAATTCGTCAATAATTTGAAAAAAAGCAATGGCACAATCTTGTAAGCCGCTAGTAGTTTGTTTTTTAAGCCAGACAATATCCAGACACCAATACAATATATCCAGAATAACTATATTAACCGCAACTTCTGCTGCTACGCCTTTATGAATGAAACTCTCTACTTGCCCATCTATCCATTGTTGCCCACTTGTTGTCATAAAGGTGGAAACTAAGGTGCTTAAAGTTTTTATCCCTTCAATATAACCCTTACTATCACTAAAAATTCCTGAATGCTGTTCGTCTTTGCTAATAAACCAATAAATCGCACGTTCAATGGCTTTTCTCAAGGTTATTTTTAGTGATTCTAATGCCGCAGCATTGGAGTGTGTTTGTTGAGATTCTAATTCTTGCCAATGTCCATCTATATTAAAAACTTCACAAACCAGACTATAGATATTAACAATGGCAACCACACTACAACCGGTTTCATCCATTAAGCGATACGGTAACACCATTCCCATACGGTTGATTAACTGATTAACTAAACAGTTAGCGACAATTTCATTACTTAGACTATGTTGCTGTATTTGCTGTGGATATTTTTCTTGTAATGCTGAGGGGAAATAGGTTTGTAGACTTTTTAAAAAGACTGATTTATCCAAAGCCTCCAACTCTTTAAGTAAATCCTGCTTCATTAATTGCTTGCTATAAGCGAGCAATACTGACACTTCTGGACGAGTTAAGCCTTTAGCCTGTGAGCGTCTTTCTTCTAAAACATTATCATCAGGAATGCTTTCCAGCTTACGGTTTAAATTTCCACGCGCTTCAAGGTTTTTAATTAACTGCGCTATATCTGTCAGCTCATCAAAGGAGCTTTCTTTTATCATCGTAATCGACTGATTTTGCTGAGAGTTGTTAATTAATACCAACTCGGCCACTTCATCCGTCATTTCTTCGAGTAAAAGATTACGCTGCTTTTCAGTTAAATCACCTTGACTCATCAAGCCATTTAATAATATTTTTATATTTACCTCATGATCGGAACAATCCACCCCTGCGGAATTGTCGATAGAGTCGGTATTACAAGAGCCACCCTGTTGTGCATATTCGATACGCCCGCGTTGAGTAAAGCCTAAATTACCACCCTCCCCTATTACTTTACAGCGTAATTGCTTGCCGTTAATACGCACCGCATCATTAGCTTTATCACCTACCTCCAGATTAGATTCATCACTCGCTTTTACATAAGTTCCTATGCCACCATTCCATAATAAATCGACGGGAGCGCAGAGTATTGCTCGAATGAGTTCATGTGGGGTTAAAGAATCATTATCAATCGCTAAACATTTTTTAACTTGCTCTGACAAAGGAATAGATTTTAAAGCACGCGAAAATACGCCGCCCCCTGTAGAAATTAATCCCACTTCGTAATCTTGCCATGAAGATTTATAAAGTTTGAACAGGCGTTGACGTTCTTTAAAACTTAAAGCAGAATCTGGGTTAGGATCTAAAAAAATATGCTGATGATCAAAAGCTGCTACTAATTTGATTTGTGAGGACAATAACATACCATTACCAAAAACATCGCCGAGCATTCCACCGATACCCACGACCGTAAATGCATTTGTCTCAGTACTTAACCCTAAAAGTTTAAAATGGTGCTTTACTGATTCCCACGCACCTCTTGCAGTAATCCCCATCACCTTATGGTCATAACCCACCGAACCACCTGATGCAAAGGCATCGCCTAACCAAAAATCATATTGATGAGCAAGTTGATTAGCATAATCTGAAAACCGCGCCGTGCCTTTATCAGCCGCTACCACTAAGTAAGAATCATCTTCATCGTAACAAACCACATTCAAGGGTTTAATACATTGTTCGGCTTTACGGTTATCTGTCAAACTCAATAAGCCTTGAATAAAAATTTGATAACAGTGAACCACTTCCTGTGCGGTTTGCTCCTTATCAACCATTTTATGCAATCGTTTAACGACAAAACCGCCTTTCGCACCCGTTGGGACGATTAAAGAATTTTTAGTCATTTGCGCTTTCATCAGACCCAAAACTTCCGTTCTAAAATCTTCTCGCCTATCTGACCAGCGTAATCCGCCTCTAGCAACTAAGCCACCGCGAAGATGGATTCCCTCTATGCGTGGCGAATAGACAAAAATTTCAAAATACGGTATCGGTGAAGGCATTTCGCTAACTAATGAAGAATCAAATTTAATTGCAAAGAAAGGAATATCTGCTTCATCTACGGCATTAGAAAAATAATTAGTTCTCACCGCTGCATGAATCAAGTTTAAATAACGTCTTAAAATTCTATCTTCGTCCAATGAACTCACGCGATCTATCGCCTCTTCTACAGGAACAGACACATCACAAAGCTGTTTAACTTGTTGATTTAAGGCAGGATCAAAACGCTGATTAAAAAAATCTAATAATAAGCGTACCACTT
>WTBX01000355.1 GCA_013138855.1 Methylococcaceae bacterium | reverse complement strand
GGTGCATCATTAATACCGTCGCCTATCATGCCAATTTGTTGATTCTTCTCTTGATATTCTTTAATAATTGCCAATTTCTGCTCTGGTTTGGCATTAGCAACCACATGATCTATGCCTACTTTTTCTGCAATATAATGAGCAGTTTTTTCCATATCGCCTGTGACCATTAGGGTATGGACACCCAGTTTATGCAGTTGTCTAATCGCATCGGCTGCTTGTGGACGAGGTTTGTCGGCAATCGCAAAGATAGCAATCGCTTGACCGTTTAGGGCCATAAAGACAGGCGTTTTGCCTTGCGCGGCATATTCATCGGCAGCATCAACTAATTCGCTAATATCTATGTGCTGTTCTTCAAACCAATATTTATTGCCGATTAAAACTTGATGTTGATTGATTGCAGCACTAATGCCGCTGCCTGTTTCGCTGTTAAATTCGGTGCAATCTTCTAAAGTTAAGTTTTTATTTTTTGCATATTCGACAATCGCTTTGGCGAGGAAATGTTCGGAATTGTATTCGGCAGAGGCGGCGAGTCGGATGATTTCGTCGTTATCCATTGCCGTTAAGGTAAATAAATCACTCACCTTAGGTTTGCCTTCGGTAATAGTGCCTGTTTTATCGAAAACGATGACGTTTAATTTCGCCGCTGTTTCTAAACTTTCACCATTACGAATATAAATACCTTTTTTCGCGGCTTGTCCTGTGCCGACCATAATCGCGGCGGGGGTTGCTAATCCTAACGCGCAAGGGCAAGCAATCAATAACACGGTAATCGCATTGCCTAAAGCGAAACTCAATGGCGCACCTGCTAATAACCAGCCGCCCATTGTTAAGGCTGATAAGCCTATTACGCTAGGGACAAAAACGGCCGAAATTCTATCAACGTGTTTTTGTATCGGTAATTTAGAGGCTTGGGCTTGGTCTACCATGTGGACAATGCCTGCTAAAACCGTGTCCATGCCGACTGCCGCTACGCGAACGTGCAATACGCCATTACCATTGACACAACCGCCGATGACGGTGTGTCCGACTTCTTTAATCACGGGTAAACTTTCGCCTGTAATCATTGCTTCATCAACGGTTGAAACACCGAAGATGACTTCGCCATCAGTCGGTATTTTTTCACCGGGCCTAATTAAAACTACATCATCGACTAAGACATCTTCAACAGGGACTTCGGTTTCTTTGCCATCGTGCAATAAGGTTGCAGTTTGTGGTTGTAAATCGACTAATTTTCGAATCGCCTCGCCCGCTCTGCCGCGTGCATTTTCTTCCATATAACGCCCTAATAATACAAAGCTGATAATGGCGGCGGCGGCTTCAAAATAAATATGTCCTCGGCGGGTAAATAAGGCGGGTAAGCTATAGAAATAAGCCGAGCCTACGCCTAAGGCGATTAGAGAATCCATGTTGGCGGCTTTTTGTTTGGCTAATAACCATGCTTTCACAAAAAACTGTTTTCCGAATGAAAATACCACAGGTGTTGCCAGTGCGAATTGTAACCATTGAAGAGGTCGGGAGTTAGTCATCATCATGCCTGTTACCACGACAGGTAGACTTAATAGGCTTGCACCGATGGCTTTACGTTTCGCCTCAACAATGCGTTGTTCTTCTTTTTCGATGAGTTTTTTGCGCTGCGATAAGTTATCCATTGGAAAGCATTGATAACCTAGTTTGGAAATTTCGGCTTTTATGTCTTCTTTGTCAAGCTGTGCAAAGACAGTGATGGTTTCGGTTGCAAAATTAACATTTACGCTCTTAACCTGCTGATGGCGTTTGAGTACCATTTCAATTAATAAGGCACAAGAGGCGCAAGTCATGCCTACAATTGCAAAATCGACTTCATGCACTTTGCCGTTAAAAACTTTCTTTTTAGGTTTAGACTGTGCTTTAGCGGTTTCTGCGATATTGCCTAAAATCGCATCGAGCATCACTAATAAGTTTTTTGCGGGTAATTGCTCTGGGTCAAACTCAATAATTACTGAGCCTATTGAAAAGGTGGAGCTGACTTTTTTAATTGCCTCGCGTTTATGCAATAGAATTTCAAAAATATAACCGCGCTCAGGGTCTTTAGCTAAGGCTGGAGCAATAATGCGGATACGTTTTTTTAATTGATGAGCGAGGAGGAAGTTTTTTGGAGTGGGGTTTTGAGTATTCATCTTTGGAAACAAAGAAAGGGGTTAAGAACTTCTCATTCCCACGCAGAGCGCGGGAACTATTAAATATAACTTGAGGTTAGATTAAACTTTGTATGAATTCTCACGCGGAGCATGGGGATTAGAGTAAAGTGTTTTATTCATTAAATATCTTAAGATTACCAGTCCGCCAATACTCTCCATCCCATGAAATTACATCACTTAACTCTTTATAAATTTTCATTTGGTTAATTCTAGGTTGACCCTCTATATTAAACCATTGGTTAATAACTGTAGTTGGCTCAGGAAGAGATATTTTTTTCTTTTCATTAAGTGAAGGTTGCCAAAAATAAACAATAATTTTTTCTGCAATTTCCAGCAAATCTCTATTACTTCTTTTTGGGTACGTTATTTCTGCAAGCCAGTATTCTCTACTAATTTCTGTAACATCGTCTTTTTTATGATGTGATAACAAGCGATTATAAAAAGAACCTTCTGTAATACCACAATATTGAATAGTGGATTCTCGTTCATATGGTTGCTTACCAGTTATTAAATATAAACCATTTCCAAATTCTATATCATTTTTGAGAGTTTCATCATTATACGAACCATACCAATTTAGAATAATTGTTGTAACTACTCACGCGGAGTCGCGACTTTTAGTCGCGCACGAAGTTTTATCTATGTATTTTAAAGCGAGCTTATTTGAATTTGTCTAATTTATGTAAGTGTTCAGTCCCCCTCTTAAAAAAAGAGG
>WTBX01000250.1 GCA_013138855.1 Methylococcaceae bacterium | reverse complement strand
GTTTTTCCGCAGGATTGCCATTCCTGTTAGTCTTCTCCACTCTTTCCGCATGGTTACGAGATGAAGGCACTGCCAGAACTGTCATCGGTTTTTTTAGCTGGGTAGGGTTAACCTACTCCATCAAAGTCTTCTGGGCCCCCATCATCGACCGTTTGCCCTTTCCAATTCTCACCAAATTACTAGGACGACGACGCAGTTGGATGTTAGTCGCGCAACTAGGCATTGCCGCAGGTTTAATCGGCATGGCGTATTGTGATGTTCAAACTCAATTACAAACCTTAGCCATATTTGCGGTAGTCGTTGCTTTTAGTTCAGCAACTCAAGATATAGTTGTCGATGCTTATCGCATTGAAGCGGTAATTCCAGAATACCAAGGCGCAATGGCAGCCACCTATGTTTTTGGTTATCGCGTTGCCCTATTAGTAGCAGGTGCAGGCGCGTTTTATATTGCCGAATTCACCGATTGGAAAATCGCTTATTTATCAATGGCCGCGACTATGTTAATAGGCATTATTGCAACTTTATGTATTAATGAACCTGAAGTTTCTAAAAATAAAAGTGCCGAATTGCTTGAGAAAAAACTGGAATCTAGTTTAGGCATAGAAAAAAAAGCAGATTTATTTTCACGTTTAGCCGCATGGTTTTCTGAAGCAGTAGTTTGTCCGTTTGTAGAATTTTTCACTCGTAACGGTAAATTAGGTTTATGGATACTCGCCTTAATCGCGGTCTATAAAATGAGTGATATAACCATGGGCGTGATGGCTAACCCCTTTTATTTAGATTTAGGATTTAGCAAGACAGAAATTGCTGATGTCAGTAAAGTTTTTGGCTTTTTCATGACGATTTTTGGTGCATCATTAGGCGGTGTGTTAGTGGTTCGTTATGGAATTATGAAGCCGCTATTATTAGGTGCAATTCTAGTTGCACTAACAAATTTATTATTTGCCCTATTAGCCATAAGCGAGCCAGACTTACGTTTACTGGCAGTCGTGATTAGTGCAGATAATTTAAGCGGAGGAATTGCCGCTTCGGTGTTTATTGCTTATTTATCCAGTTTAACCAACAGTGCTTACACCGCCACGCAATATGCTTTATTTAGTTCTTTGATGACTTTACCTGCAAAGTTAGCGGGTGGTTTTTCTGGGGTGATAGTCGATGGTTATGGTTATCAGCTCTTTTTTATCTATGCGTCAATATTAGGTTTACCAGCGATTATTTTGGTGATGGTGTTAATGCACTATCAAAGTCTAAAAAGTCGAGAAAATTAAATTCCTCTCGTTCCAACGCTCCGCGTTGGAACGCATACAGACTTGGAAAATTAACGGTTGAGGTTATATTCAAAGCTTGGTATGAATTCCCACGCGAAGCGTGGGAACGAGCTAAACACTTAATGAACTGATAAATAACGAAACAGCCAAGTAGGGTGTGCATTGCACACCATGCGGTGCAACAATTCAAAGCATCGGAGAAAACATCATGTCTGGTTCCCACGCGCTGCGTGGTAACCGAGTGAAGGACGCGCCAGCGTCCCGAACAAATTAACAGGACGCTGGCGCGTCCGCACTGAATTCCCACGCAGCGCGTGGGAACTAGTAAAAAATGATATTTCATTAGGCGGGCTACGTTTTTTTGCTACGCAAAAAAAGCTAGCCCACCCTACTTGGCTTGATTTAAAAATCTAATCGTACAGCTCGAACTATTTAAATTATCCCGTCTTAAGTTGGTAGTCTTTGTTCGCATACTCCCCCTTATTTTATAAAAAGGAAAAACTTGAAGGCATTATTACGTCTTACGCTTTATTTTCTCCTCGAGCTGTTCGCTACTTTTAGTGGAATATGAAAGGTGTCCAAAAAATGGTAATTCTATGTTACTTAACCCGCAAAATAATCTATGTATTACAAACGGTGGATTTTATTTGGGTAACAATCACTTTCAGATTAGAAATATATTATTTATTTTCTTGCAGGATAATTATCAACTAATTCAGCATGATATAACCTTAAAGGGGTTTATGTTCCAAGTTCTGCATCTATCCCTATAAGTAATCTCCCTATTAATTCCTTCCATTTCTGTTTAGAAGCACATATAGTAATTCCTAGCCATTATCCCCTTTCTTTTATAAAAATTTGGCGAAGGTATTGAGATATATCAACTTTTTTATGGATAGACCCACTTAATGTCAATATGAAGAAAATATTAATTGTTTTATATGATACTATTTTATTAACAACATTTAAGATTCGTTTGCACAATCATGTCTCGAATACTGAAGATGTTATTCTCGTTGAGAGTAGTTTAGCGGCACTTGATGTACTCAAAGAGCATACAATCACTTTATTGATTAGTGATTTAAAGGTATCTGAGTTTGATAGTTTTAATTTGTTAGTGTATCTAGCAAAACAACATCCTCAAACACAGGTTGTAACACTATCAGATTTAGCAAAATCAAAACTTGGAGCTTTACCAACGATTCATTGTGTTAATAAGCCTAGATCTCTGAGTGATTTAGGCTTATTAACAGAGGCTGATGTTCAATTAAAAATGGCGGGAAAAATGATAGTCCGTGATTTCTTTCAATTAATTGCAGCGGAGAAAAAAACTTGTTTATTAGAAGTAGGCAGCCATGATAGCAAAGGGTTAATTTATTTTTATCAGGGCATCTTGTTTGATAGTTTTTCTGCCCAATCTCAAGGTGAACAAACTGTCTTGGATATGCTAGATAAAAAATGTTCGGAAATAACCTTTAGAGAATTGCCGCAGAAAGCATTTCGTAGAAAAATAAGCACTCCTTTAACAACACTTATTACTAAAGGTACTGATTTTAAAGATAAAATCCGTTTAAAGAATACACACTCTGCAACAGAAACAAAAGTTGATTCTACTGTAAATGAGAGATTACATGCTATTAAGCTTCTAAAAGATAAAGTAAAACAAATGAAACCAGTTGACAATCCTATTAAAAAAGGCGAGGATAATGACTCACTTCAAATGGATATTTCTGAAGTATATAATACTGAAGAAATTAAAATTACTACAACTAAAACGATAGGAAAAAATAATATGGCCTTGTTAGAAGATAGTTTAAAACCACTACAAGATGTTGACGGTTATTTAGCTTCGGCAGTTTTTGATATGTCAGGTGAAGTTTTAGCTCAGCATAATAATTCAAAATATAATGTATCATTAATTGGTGCTAATGCTGTTGCGATGATTAACAGTGCGGTTAAAGCAGTTCACGGGGCGGGTTTGGGTAAATGTAATTTTATTCAAGTCAATTCTGAAAAAGGTGTATTTGGTGCGGTCTGGGCTGTAGAAGATCAATCAGTTGCAGCGGTTTTATTAGAGGCAAATGCCAACGTAGGTATGGCTAAATTAATGTTAGCTAAAGTTGGCGAAACAAGCGGTAGTCATTTAGCATAAATTGTTTAAGCCTGCCCATTATCATGGGCAGGTTCTCTTTTTTTAAGCGTTCATTAACGCTTATTTTACTAGTAACTGTTCAGTGCTTTTTATGAAGAGTTAGTTCCTTGTATTTGTTCCCATTTTTTGTTTTTTATGTATAGAGAAACACGCGATGACGTTATTGATTTAGCGGAATCTGTTCATGATAGTTTGGCTTTATTACAATCATTGTATGTTGAACAAGAAAAACGTAAACACCTGCATTCTAATGGATTTGTAATAACAGATTATTTACACACTTTTGAAACAGAAGATTATCAACTGATATTGGCATCAGAAAAAACCCTGTGCACTTATGCCGCTAAACTTTTTGATAGCGATATAGCCTTAATAAACTTTAAAAAGAAACGGAAGGTATCAGAGCATTGTGCGGAAATCATTTTTGAGATTGAAGGAAAACTCAAGATTTTTTATATTAAACAGGCTTGGGAAGGTGCGATAAAGGAAGGATTAGGTTTAGAGTTTAATAATTTATTAACTGATACTCCCATTCGTTATTTATGTAGCTCCAAGATTGTAATTACTGAAAAAGTTTTTGATCCACTCACCCCCGAACAAGTTTATGTTCTACGCGACACACCCAGTTATTTATTTGCTTTTGGCGCGTGGGAAATTTTTACCACATGGCTATATTTAACTGACCGTAAAACTAGCAATATTCGTTGGAATGGACAGCATTTAGCCAATATCGATTTTGGTTTGGTCTTTTATCGAGGAAAACTAGTCTTTGATTCACGCTTTACCATTACCGAAAACAGTGAAATTCGTCGTCAAGGTCAAGTTTATGCGCTTTCATGGGTATTAAATAAACTCCAACAACCGAAAGTGCAGCAGTTATTGTTAAATATGGATTCTAAATTTTGTCGAAATTTAGTATGTCACCGTCACCCTGTTCCACCATTAAGAACCATGATAAAAATATTACAAGAAGATACTTGTCAAGAACTTTATACTTAAAGGTATCAATGTGGGTAATAAATTATCAACAGCATTTTTAAATAGCATAGGACTTTCAGATAAAGGGAATTATAAATCTTTAAATGAAGATGCTTTTAAAGCCTGTCCTGAAATGGGTTTATGGATTGTGGCGGATGGTATGGGAGGACATGACGGCGGTGAAATTGCGAGTCAACTGGCAGTAGAACATATAGCAATAGCGATTAAAGAGGGCATTAGTCTGATTGATGCGATCCAGCAAGGACATGAAAAAATTTGTCAGTTTGCAATGACTGAGAACGGTAAAATAGGCATGGCAACAACGGTTGTCGCTGTGCAAGTGATTGATAATGAATTTGAAGTGGCATGGGTAGGTGACAGTCGCGCTTATTTATTTAGTGAGCAGCAATTAACGCAATTGTCTCGTGATCATTCACTCGTGCAAGAATTAATTGATAAAGGTGAAATTAGCGAAGGGCAAGCAAGAATTCATCCACAACGTAACTTAGTGAGCCAAGCACTAGGAGGGCACAATGCTATTCGTGTTGATGTGGTCAGCGGCTTGTTAAATGATGGGGTGTTATTGTTGTGTAGTGATGGCTTATCAAACGAATTAACCAATGATAAAATCACTGCCATTTTAGCCGAACCCACCAGCTTAAAATCCAAGGCTAAAAAATTAATTGCATCAGTATTAGTGCTAGAAGGTGTTGATAATATTACAGCATTATTAGTGCAGCAATAAACTTTGAGGTGATTCGGGGTCATGACGTTAATTGCGCTTGCGGTTGTTATCTTCACTGTTTGTCCATACGGCCTCATACCCAACTAGAGTTGTAATTCTGTTCAAAGTTAACTATTTATAAGGAAGGTAATTATAAGTCCTTATGGAAGATTTGATACAGGTTACTTTTATTACTAGAGTAAATAATAAACTATTGACTTGAATTCAGTAGTATTTGATATTTAATTATTAGGTTATAGAACAAATACCGTTAGATAGGAGAGTACAGTTAGCATGCCAAGTTTACTGATAAAACAGAAACAGATTAAAATTATTTTTACGGGTAGTGTCGGTGCTGGAAAAACAGAAGCTATTAGACAGCTCAGTGAGATACCCGTAGTTTCTACGGATACTAAATATACGGAAGGAAATAATTCTAAAGATAAAAAAACGACAACAGTTGCTATGGATTATGGACAAATTAGCTTAAATTCTACCGAAAAATTACATCTTTATGGCACACCTGGACAGCGGCGATTTGATTTTATGAGTGAGGTATTAACTAAAGGAGGGTTAGCTTTAGTGATTTTGATTGATAATTCAACACCGAACCCATTAACAGACTTAAATTATTACTTAAAATTAAATGAAAATTTTTTAAAAAATAACCCCGTAGTAATAGCAATAACCCATACTGATTTATTAGCATTGCCCTCATTAAATAACTATCAACAATTCTTAGCTAAAAAAAATTTAGATTATCCTGTAATGAAAATGGATACTCGTCAGCGAGAGCAAGTAATTAACGTATTAGAAGAAGTCGTTAATTGTTTGGACTCCCATCAGCTTAAAGACTTTTACTGAAATCATCCTGATTTACTATAACTCGATGTTCAAGTTTTTGATTATGCCTGACCTGAAAAACCAAATGTTTTAGTAATAAACTTCGCAAGTGATTGATTTATAAAGAAGTAGGTTTTTATTATTAAAAATAAAACTTTGATTAAAATCAACCAGTTACAAAAAACTTGAACATCGAGTATAACTCACCTTCTTACACATAAACCCTAATATGTGGAGTGGGTGCTACCTCGTGAAAGATTTTGCGAACCAAAGGGGTCAGAACCAAAGGGGTCAGAGGAACCAAAGGGGTCAGAGGAACCAAAGGGGTCAGAGTGAACCAAAGGGGTCGGAGTAACTTGGTTTTCCCCAGCTCCCTCTTTTCAGGTGGAAATTCATCCGAGCGTTGTGTTAAAGATCAAGTTAT
>WTBX01000073.1 GCA_013138855.1 Methylococcaceae bacterium | reverse complement strand
CCGTTTTAAGTTGCTAGTACCACTAATTCTAAGTAAGCTATAAAATTCGATTTGTACGATTAAAAGACTGGCGGCAAACTGAAGGGCTAAGCCCTTTGGTTTGCTGCCAGTCCCCACACTTATAGTTATGTATTTAGGCGGGGACTGGCAGCTACCCAAAAGACTGCGTCTTTCAGGTAGCCGCCAGTCTAGCGTGAAATTATTTTAAGAAGATGGTGCTAGCTTTGGAGCAAAGCTTAAGCTATATTTTCCATCTCTGTAGGCATTCCCACTTGAAAAGTGGGAACGAGAGCAAGAATTATGCACGTTCCTAACCTAGTATTCGTGTCGTTTGGCTACTTCGGCTTAATAAAAACAAAATCGGGTCTTTCCTGTTCAATAAGGCGAAAAATACTAGGTAAAAAAATCGCACCTACCAGCAGGCTCGCCCCTGCTAATACAGCGAGCAATAAATTGGCCTGATTCGAAAATAGTGCCATTCCGCTACCGTATGCTATTGCTGATGCCAGAATGAAAATCCAGTTAAACCAGTTAACAGCGGCAAATATTCGGCCTTTTTCGCTTAACATCGGGCGGGCTTGAATAAATGTCAATAAAGGGACTGAATAAAAACCAGCTGCACAGCCGAGCAGGAAAAATAGGCTAAAAGCCGCTGCCCGAACAGAGAGCGAAGCAAGAGGAAATACACGCGTTGATTCCAGTAATTCAGCTGAATTTTTGAATTGGTTAAACAATTCTATTTCAGCAGCCGTCGGACTATGTACAGGGATAAGAGCCAAGCCTAACAGGCAAATTATTAATGCAATCTTTGCTGGGATAATCAAGCCAAGGCGTACTTTTCCAGCAGAAATTTTCCCTACCAGAACACTGCCGAGCGCGATGCCTAATGAGGTGACCGCAACCATCAGACTGGTTTCAAAATTATTGAGTCCCAGTTGAAAACGTCCAAAAGCATTGGCGGCAGTCAATGTAAGTCCGCCCACAAACCAGAACCATGAATAAATGATGATGATTCGCAGCATCAATGGGTCTTGATGGAAAATCTTGTTTAAGGTGGTAAAAACGCTGCTAAAAGAGCGTAAAGACATGCCCCGCTGTGGATCGCTTGGCGGGTTACGACGTATCCCTAATGAAGTAAACGTACCTAATAGCGCGATAGAAACCGTAACCAGTCCCGCCAGATACATACGCCCAGCCAATAGGTCGGCAAGCAGACCTGCCAAAGCAACACCAAAAATAATCGCTAGAAAAGTGGTCATTTGCGTCAAGCCAGTGGCTGGCGCAAGATCGGCTTCACGTACCAGTTCAGGTAAGCCGCCATATTTAGCGGGGCCGAAAACTGCACTTTGTGTTCCCAGTAAAAATACTACTGCGGCCAACAGCAATAGATAAAGCGGTGCGTCTTGATTATCAATATCAGTCATTGAGATCATCAAAAATGCAGCAACACCGAAAAGAGCAATAATAATCTCGGCAATTTTACAGATCACCATCAGTCGCCCTTTACTAAAGCGATCGGATATATCTCCTGCCAGCCCTGAAAAAATCAAAAAAGGTAAGGCAAATAAAAACTGCACCACGGCCTGATATTCCATTCCTCCCGCTAAATAACCCATGCCAAGCAGTAATACCAATTGTTTGAATACATTGTCGTTAAATGCACCTAAGGCTTGCGTTGCAAGAAAATTTAAAAAGGATTTGTTTTGGAAAGGCAATGGCGGTAATTCCTCCGCCTTGTTTCCAGCCTCGGTTTTATTATTCGTGACCGATTCGGTCGGTATTGAGTTAGTCATGATAGGAATACATTTATAACAAAAAATATTATCTCGTTCCAAACATGGACGTTGGGAACGAGAAAAAATAGAATCAAGGAGTCAGAGTACTTGACATTTGTACTTTAAAAATAAGCTACTCTGCCCCTTGATTCCCAGTTTTCACGCTAGATATTTATAATAAAAATTTACGAACAAATTATAGATTCATCTTGCTTCTAACTCGACTCATCTTCTGTTCAGTAACTTCCTTATAATCACCCGCAATCCATCTTTTCTCAACTTGCCAATAATCATTGCTTCTTTTAGCATTTAGTACAGAATTAGCCGCCATAGTAATAAAGATAGCCTGCGCTTTCTGAGTTTCAATGTATTCTTTTGGTATGCCTGCCCAGTCAATAATCGTATCAAGACTATTTTCGTTTACATCATGTCTGAAAGGTTCGTAAAAAAGGCGGTCTGATTTATGAAAGTCTCTAATAAGAGAGTTATCACTTTTGTCTCTGACGCTGATAGAATCAAAATCCCGCCGTACAACCGCAAAAAGCGTATAACCATTGCTGCTTGCGGTATCAATGCTTGTCAAAAAATATCTTTGAGCATCATGAACCCCATGACTTTTCAGCACTTTTTGAAAATAATTTGTTGCATGTTTCATACGTCGGAACACCTCTCCTGTCTCCCCGCTTCCAGGAACCTGTGAAAGTCTTTTTCCATAGGCGGATTCGTAGGTATCATCAAGGGTTATCTGTGCCTGTGCTTTAATAAATCCTTTGTTTATCTCATGAACGCCGCCAGAAAGATAATAAGGCAAAGATGCAATACCCTCTAGCAGACCCGCCGCGATTTGAAACGGCGAAAGCACCAGATTTTTTAATCCTATCAATTCTGAACTTGCACCATGCTCTACACCAGGTTTCTGTCTATTGCTACTTTGAGATGCACAAGCAAATGTAAAAAAGAGGCAGATGACAATAATAAATAATTTTTTCATGGTTTTCTCCTTTTTTCTTTATTTAAAATGAATGACACCAATACTTTGGTTTCTGAGTACATTAAAATATAAGCGATTTTCATACCAAACAGGTTTGTTTTTTATGTGTCTGATTTATAAAGAAATAAAGTTCATGAAAGAATTACTATTCAATTATTGGAAGATGTTTGTATTCATATTATGATTGCTGTGTATGCATAATTTGCTATAGGTAGTCATCACGATAAAAATTATTGTCTCGTTCCCAAACTCTAGTTTGGGAACGCATACCGACAAGCTCTGCTTGGCGTTTTCAAATATTAACTAATTACTTTCAATTCATCAAGCGGAGCTTGATTAATAGGCATTCCCAAACAGAGTTTAGGAACGAGCCGAAAACTAACCTTACCTAAAATCTCAAGCAAAGTGAATTTGTTACACATAAAGGTTTTAATCCGTAAAACGTTGTGATGTTCGGTCATAGATTTGTTAAAAATTAGTGACTCTATCAAGTCTTAAAAATAATTCACTCAATAAACAAAAAAGCGCGTAAGGGATGAAGATTAAATAATACCCGAAACTTAAAATATATTTTTACCATGAAGGGCATGAAGAACATGAAGATAAAATCATTAAAACTTCATGTTCTTCATGCCCTTCATGGTTTATAAGTTTTATTAAGTTAACAGATATAGTTTCGTAAGTTATTAAAACCGCATTCCTAAGTGCTTATTCATCAGACTTATCAATTTCTTCTAATTCAGCGATAGACAAACCCGAAATCTGCGCAATCTGTTCTAAAGGCATATTTAATTTAAACAACTGCTTGGCAACCATAACTGCGTTGTCATGTCTACCTCGTTCTTCACCAATCAAATAACTGGGTAATTTTTCTATTTCAATTTCTAACATCTTAAACTCCTGCTGTATATCCACATTTAAATTACGATTACTCGCTAAAACTTCCAGCATCGCTACGTATTCTCTTAAACTTTTGGAATCATCATTACTCAACTTAATCAAGCGCGTTAAAATTTCATGCACCACAGCGCGTGGCCTAGCTTTTTATCTCGCTCCCACCTAAAATACTAATATCTGCGCGGAAATTTTTAACGACTGGGATTGATTAACTTAATGCCGTTGAGATAACGTCTTCCTTTTCTAACATCAGAAAATAGCTGTGTTAAACTCATTTCTAGCAATCTTTTTGAAAAATATTACCACTTTTTATTACCCCGAACTCCAATTAAATAAAAATGGCACATATTCTGCTTATCTTATAAATTGCGTTTAACTTAATCTAACTTATTTTTGTATAAATTTTATTCGTAACAGCCATTCAATATTTATTTGAATAAGAGTGATTAGAAATGCTATCTTTTTTAAAATATATTTAAACGATGTTCTGCATTAGCACATACAAAATTAGCTTTAACAAGGTTGTTTATTCAGCCCCCTTATATCTATTACATTTAAGACTGGAGTCTCAATAATGTCATCTTTAACCGATTCAGCAATTTGGCATAAACTTCAACATCATTTTAATGAAGTTTGTGAGTTACAAATGCAAGATATGTTCGATGATGACCCTCATCGTTTTGATAAGTTTTCTTTACAATTCAATGATATATTATTCGATTACTCAAAAAATAGAATCACCGAAAAAACTTTGCCGTTATTATTTGAACTAGCAAGGGAAAGGAAACTAAATACTCAGATTGAAGCCATGTTTAACGGCGAAGAAATCAATCAAACCGAGCAGCGAGCCGTTTTACATGTTGCTTTACGAAATCGCAGTAAGCGCACCATTATGGTTAATGGTCGTGATGTTAATGCTGATGTTAATAAAGTATTAGATAAAATGCGTGTTTTTTGTGATGCTGTTCATTCGGGTGACTGGCGTGGTTATACGGGTAAAATTATCACCGATGTGGTTAATATAGGCATAGGTGGCTCTGATTTAGGCCCTAGAATGGTTGTTAGAGCCTTACAACCCTATTCAACGGGTAATATTCAGACACACTTCGTTTCTAATATTGCTCAAGCGGATTTACTGGCTACCTTAAATAAGCTGAATCCAGAAACCACACTTTTTTTAGTCGCTTCTAAAACTTTTACTACCCAAGAGACGATGACCAATGCCTTCTCTGCACGCACTTGGTTGTTGGGTTCTTTGCACGATGAAGCGGCGGTTAATAAACATTTTGTCGCTATTTCAACCAATCAACAAAAAGCCGTCGAGTTTGGGATTGATCCTGATAATATATTTGGATTTTGGGATTGGGTAGGGGGACGTTTTTCACTTTGGTCAGCGATCGGTTTATCTATCCCTTTGAGTATCGGCATGGATAATTTTGAACGCTTGTTAGCAGGTGCGCATCAAGCGGATGAACATTTTAGACAAACTCCGTTTGAACAAAATATCCCTGTGGTGATGGCGTTACTGGGCATTTGGTATAACAATTTTTTTCAGACAGAATCTCATGCCATTTTACCTTATGGTCATTATCTGCGTTATTTTCCTGCTTTTATGCAGCAAGGTGATATGGAAAGTAATGGTAAAAGTGTTGATATGGATGGAAATGCGGTTGACTATCAAACAGGCCCTATAATATGGGGGCAAGCAGGAACGAATGGGCAACATGCTTTTTATCAGCTCATTCATCAAGGCACTAAACTAATTCCCTGTGATTTTTTAGTACCTGCAACCAGTTATCACGACTTACCCGATCATCATAATATGTTGATTTCAAATTTTTTAGCCCAACCTCAAGCTCTTATGCAAGGTAAAACGGCACAACAAGTCGCCAGTGAAACTGAGGATGCAGAACATAATCATAAATTAATAAACGCCAAAGTTTTTCCAGGTAATAAACCGACCAATTCATTTTTATTCAAAAAACTATCACCCGAAACATTAGGGGAGTTAATTGCACTTTATGAGCATAAAGTGTTCGTTCAAGGTGCAATTTGGAATATAAATTCATTTGACCAAATGGGCGTTGAGTTAGGGAAAGTGTTAGCGGGTAATATTTATCCAGAACTTCAACACGATGAAGTGGTAAGCAAATTTGATAGTTCAACCAATGGCTTGATTAATCATTTTAAAAACATGAATTTATAAGTATCAAAGCAAAAGTTTTCAGGAGTTTTCGGAGTACAAAACATGACTGGGTGCAGCAGCCTGAGTTTAGTCATCAATCATGGGAAGAGGCGATGCACTCTTTAACCCAATTTGAAGTGACTAAGTATTGTAATTTTAATCTGAAAAATATGATTTATTTAACGGAAAATAAACATACTTTTGAAGTGCGTATCTTACCTGTATGGCTTGATGGGCAGAGTATTATTGAAGCGGTGGGATTATTTGAAGGGATATTAAACTGGGCGATTGAGTCACCGAAACAGGCGACTTTTCCTGCTGATATGCAAGGCTTATTGAATGATTTACCACTATCGGTAAAACTTCGTGATATTTGGCAGAAACAGTTAAGTTATTCCTAATAATTTTGATTAATAGCTAAGTAGGGGCTTATTTAATTATTTTCCCTTCAAGTTCCTTATACAGTGGAAATTTTTTATCTGCGGTTAAAATTTCTGCCTTACATATTAAGGTTGTGGCGATGATGATTCTATCTTGTGGGTCGCTATGATGTTCTGTTAATGCAACGGCTAGGCTTGCAATTTGGGGTGTTAGTGGGATTAATGAAATACCTGAGCCTTCTAGTGCTTTTTCAAACCAGTCGTTTTGAGAGCAAGGTAATTTTATTCTTTCGTGTTCTTCTAACCATGCTACTTCAAATAAGCTTATGGCAGAAACGCCTATTTTATCGGCTTGTTCAATTTTTTCTTGCCATGATGGTTTTAAATGTTCTTTATCCTGATTAACCCACCATAACCAGACATGTGTATCTAAAATAATCACTGGGGTAAGTTCCATTCTGATTCTGCGACGCTGTTGATAATGTCGCCTGTTATTTCCAGTTGTCCTGCTATATCAGGATGGGGACTGCGTTTTTTGTTTTCGTTTAGGGGGCTAGTGTTTTCTATGGCTAAAAATATGGCTTCAAATTGCTGGTTTGCGGGTAATTTAGGTAATGATTGAAGCTTGCCAAAGCGGTCGGTTTTTACGATTAATTTTTCGGCATACATGATGCTTATCCTGTGTTGGTGATTTTTATTTTATTCTTGCAGTGGTAAAAATAAACTGTTTTTTATTTGGGTTCATTTGGATTTCCCATGAAAATATATGAGTAGGACACCTGTCCTTTTGCAAAATAACCTCAATTTCACGGAAAATACGAAAGAGTCCTAAAAATCAGCTACTCTGAAAAAATTGTTTAGCAACAACCACATCTTCATTAATCTGAGTTTTAAGCTGCTCTAAAGATTCAAAACGTATTTCATTTCTAATCTTATGTTTAAAATGCACTTCTACATAAGAGCCATAAATCTCTTGATTAAAATCAAATAAATGCGTTTCTAAAATCACTTTAGAACTACCATCAAAAGTAGGTCGCGTACCCACATTAGCAACGCCTTGAAACTCCTTGTTATCTATCCCTGTCATCGTTACCGCAAAGACACCATCAACGGGCGTATTTTTTCTAAACATTTCAATATTAGCCGTAGGAAAACCTAGCGTTCTGCCACGTTTATCCCCATGCGCAACACGGCCACAGACCGAATAATCTCGGCCTAGCATTTGTTTGGCAAGTTTTAAATTGCCAACGCCTAAAGCATCTCTAATCAAGGTACTACTAATACGATGCTCTGCTTGCAAACACGATTGCGTATCTTCAACTTCAAAACCGAATTGCTGCCCTCTTTCTTTTAATAAAGCAAAATTTCCTCGACGCGCCTTGCCAAAATGGAAATCATCACCAATCACTAAATGTTTTACCTTTAACTTATCGACTAATAATTCTTGAACAAAATCATCGGCCTCGTAATCTGCAAAATGCCTGTTAAACCGTAGGATTAATAATTCATCTATAGGAAGCTGTGAAAATTGAATCACTTTTTCGCGCAAACGCATTAAACGCGATGGTGCGTTATCGCCTAAAAAATATTCTAAAGGCTGTTGTTCAAAAATAATAACAACCACAGGTAAATCTAAACGCTCGCCTTGTTGGACAAGTTTATCTATGACTGCTTTATGGCCTAGATGCAAACCGTCAAAATTCCCAATGGTGAGTACACAGCCATTTTTTAAAGGTTCTAAATGGGCTAACCCTCTAATTACGTGCATTAGTAAATGTTAAAAATCAAAAATATTTATTGTACGTGGATTCAATAGTTAACGGTACTTTAACAAGCTAATGATTTTAAATAATGTCATTTTTACCATGAAGGGTTTAGGTGGGTAATTTAAGATGAGAGGGACTCTATTTTCAACCATGAAGCTGAGAATTACATAAGACTGGCGGCTATCCGAAAGACGAAGCCCTTTGGTTTGCCGCCAGTCATCTAATTGTACAAGTCGAAAATTTTAACGAACTCGCGTTAATTCAACACCGTCAACGGTCATTCGCCAAATGCCATCATCTTGATGCGGGGGCTTTGAAACCTCAAACGTTGTGTTAAAAAAGCTTAATCCAACTATAAAGTTATTACCATCAAACTCTTGTAACGGTGCGTTAATTTCAGTTTTCGCGCCTTTACTATGTCGTTCATAGCTTACAGAACCATCCGCCATAATAAGCAAACTCACGCCTAAACCTTGCCATTCTCCGACATAATTCATTCTTTCTGGCGGTAGCGGATCGGCACAAGCAACTAACAATAAAAACAAGGTATAAATAAAACAGCCTTGAAGCTTCATGTTTTTCTCCAAATTCAGTTTGTATCGCGCATTGTAAGAGAGCTTTCTTTGTTATAATAACAGTTTTTATAATCGCTATACCGTAACTGTTTCAAAACCTTAGCTTTTATTAATTCTTTGATATGAGGAAATAAAATGAGTAATTATAAACATATATTATTAGCCGTTGATTTTTCTGAACATAGCAAAGAGGTTGTTTTAAAAGCTAAGGAATTAGCTGATTATTATCAAGCGGAGTTGAGTTTAATTCATGTGGTTGATAGCGTGCCGTTAGTTGATATAGGGTATGAAACCGCAATGCCTTTTGATTATGATTTGAATGAAATATTTATGAATTCAGCTAAAGCAAAGCTACAAGAATTAGCGCGTGATTTAGAGCTTTCGTTTAAAGAGTCTTGGCTAGAGCTAGGAAGTCCTAAAACTGAGATTGTCCGCATTGCAACGGAAAATGCGGTTGATTTAATCGTAGTCGGTTCGCATGGTCGTCACGGTTTAGGTTTGTTATTAGGCTCTACGGCCAATGCCGTATTGCATCACGCGCCTTGTGATGTGTTAGCGGTGCGCCTTAAAGATGATTAGTTTAATTTTAGGGGGGGCGCGTTCGGGTAAAAGCTCTTATGCCGAAGCTATGGCGATAGCCTCTAAAAAAGAAGTTATTTATATTGCTACGGGCGAAGCACGCGATGACGAAATGCGAGATCGTATTATTCATCATCAAAATAGTCGTCCTGCACAATGGCTGACTATTGAAGAGCCTATTGAGCTTGCCTCAGTATTAAAAACTCAGGCACAAAGTGAAGGTTGTTTATTGGTCGATTGTTTAACGTTATGGTTAAGTAATATTCTATTTGATCGGCAAGGTGAAATGCAGGAAGCGGTTTTTAATCAGCAAAAAACTGATTTATTAGCGTGTCTTACCCATTTAAAAGGTGATGTTATTTTTGTTTCTAATGAAGTCGGCTGCGGTATTGTTCCAATGGATAAAATGTCACGCCGTTTTGTGGATGAAGCAGGACGTTTGCATCAACAACTCGCCGAATGTTGTGATAGCGTGGTACTCGTTACCGCAGGTTTACCGCAAGTTTTAAAATAATATGGATTATTTATTTGATAAAGTCACCGCGCCCAATGCTGATTTTGAATTATTGGCGAGACAAAAACAGGCGCAATTAACTAAACCTCAAGGCTCTTTAGGGATGCTGGAAGAAATAGCGGTACGGCTTTCGGCCATGCAGCAAACGCAAACGCCTAAAATAGAGAAAGTATGGGTGTCAGTGTTTGCCGCCGATCATGGCATTGCCGCTGAAAATGTGTCCGCCTTTCCTCAAGCGGTCAGCGTCGAAATGGTCAAAAATTTTGCCGCAGGTGGGGCGGCAGTCAATGTTTTATCGCGTCATGTACACGCTGATTTTGAGGTGATTGATGTAGGTTTATTGCAAACACTCACGTTAAAAAATATCGTGACGGATAAATCTGCGCAAGGAACAGCAAATTTTTCACATCAAGCCGCAATGACAGTTCCGCAATTAAATCACGCCTTAACAGCAGGAAAAAATGCCGTTAAACGCGCACAGGCACATCAAGCACAATTATTTATTGGCGGAGAAATGGGCATAGCCAATACTAGCAGTGCCAGTGCTATTGCTTGCGCATTATTAAAACAAAGTCCCAATGCTTTAACGGGTGCTGGTACAGGCTTAAACAGCGAGGCTATCGCCCATAAAGCACAAGTTATAGAACATGCCTTAAAACTGCATCAGCAACAGCTTGATAATCCACTTAAAGTCTTACAATTTTTAGGCGGGTTTGAAATTGCCGCCTTAGTCGGTGCCTATATTTTTGCCGCTCAACAACAGCTTCCAGTCTTAGTCGATGGTTTTATTGCTACCGCTGCGGCTTTAGTTGCGATTACAATTAATCGGGAAGTACAAGATTGGCTTATTTATGCACATCAATCAGAAGAAAAAGGTCATCAACAAATTTTACAGGCATTAAATGCTAAACCTTTATTAAATTTAGCGATGCGTTTAGGCGAAGCAAGCGGTGCAGTCGTTGCCGTCCCTTTGCTACAAATGGCGTGTAAATTACATAATGAAATGGCAACATTTAAACAGGCACACATTACAACAGAATAAACGTGCCAATAACTTTGGAGGAAATAATGCTCGGACACATAGAGAGCTACGATCAAGATATACAAACAGGTGTTATTAAAACCGAAGATAAATTCTTCGAGTTTTACATTGATAGCTGGACATCAAAAGAACCCCCTAAAGCAGGTGATGATGTTGATTTTATTGAAGAGGATGGCGAAATCAGCGAAGTCAGTCTTGTGGGTGCCTATATGAAAAATCTGCAACCCGTTAAAAGCCGTAAAATTGCGGCCTGTTTAGGATTTTTTTTAGGCGCACTTGGCGCACATCGTCTTTATCTGGGATATTATATTCTTGGGATGATGCAAATCGGTGTAACCCTATTTAATATAGGCTACGGCATCATGTGGGGTGTTATTGAAGGTGCATTAATAATTTCAGGACATATGCATAAAGACGCAAAAGGACGATTGTTAAAATAATTAATATTGTAACTACATTAGAGGATACGGAACCGCGATTTTTAGTCGCGCACGAGAACTAAAAATATCCGTCAAAATCCATAAATCAAACAAATTAAAATAAGCTCATTTTAAAATTCATGGATGAAATTTCGTGCGCGACTAAAAATCGCGACTCCGTACACCCTGAGTGATTACGAAAAAAATTAAGCGACAACAAACTTCAAAGTTAAATTTTTTAAGCTTTAACTAAAGTTTTGGAACTTTTTTTGCTTAATAGTTTAGATTTCGCTGAATAAATCGTTAATACAGCTTCAAATACAGCTGGCTGTAGGGTATATTGAGCAACGCATAATAATTAAAAGATCCCCTAACATTTAGGAGTGTTACAGATGAATAATGAAGGCGTCGATACGTCAAAACGCCAGTTTTTAACCTCCGCTTTAACGGTGGTTGGCGCTGTAGGGACAGGTTATCTGGCTGTTCCTTTTCTATCGCAAATGCAGCCAAGCAGTAAAGCTATGGCAGCTGGAGCACCAGTAGACGTTGATATTAGTAGATTAGAATCAGGACAATTATTAAGAGTCGCATGGCGAGGAAAACCTGTATGGATTCTTAATAGACCCCCTGAAATGTTAAAAATTTTAGAAGATATGGATCCTTTCTTAGCTGATCCGTCTTCAAATGAATCAATACAACCTGAAACCAGTAAAAACGCAGTACGCTCAATTGAGCCTGAAATTTTTATTGCGATCGGCTTATGTACTCACCTAGGGTGTTCACCGACATTTCGCCCAGAAATTGCCCCCCCCGATTTAGGCGATGATTGGCAAGGGGGTTTCTTCTGTCCTTGTCATGGTTCCAAGTTTGATCTTGCAGGGCGTGTATATAGTGGCTTCCCAGCCCCCACCAACCTTGAAATTCCACCGTATCGTTATGTAACAGAAACGCAAATTATCATTGGTGAAGACACCGTGGAGGACAGCGCATGAAAGCACGCATGACATCTTGTGGTAACTGGGTTTTAGAGCGTTTTCCAATGTCCAAGCTCTGGAACGAACACATGGCGCAGTATTACGCGCCGAAAAATTTTAATTTTTGGTATTTCTTTGGTTCATTAGCATTGCTGGTATTGGTTAACCAACTGGTTACGGGCATATTACTGACCATGAACTACAAACCTGATGCAAAGTTAGCCTTTGACTCCGTTGAATACATCATGCGTGATGTTCCTTGGGGCTGGTTGGTGCGTTATATGCACTCAACTGGGGCATCGGCATTCTTTCTGGTGGTTTATTTGCACATGTTTAGAGGCATTATGTATGGCTCTTTTAAACAACCCCGCGAATTAATCTGGATTTTCGGAATGCTAATCTTCTTCTGTTTAATGGCAGAAGCATTCACAGGTTACTTATTACCTTGGGGACAAATGTCTTACTGGGGTGCGCAAGTAATTATTTCACTATTCAGTGCCATTCCGATTATCGGTGATGATTTATCTTTGTGGATACGCGGTGATTATGTCATTGCAGATGCAACCTTAAATCGCTTTTTTGCCTTTCATGTTATTGCGATTCCATTAGTCTTATTATTGCTGATATTTTTACATATTGTTGCATTGCATGAAGTTGGCTCTAATAACCCTGATGGCATTGAAATTAAAAAGCATAAGGATGCAAATGGTATTCCTTTAGATGGCATAGCCTTTCACCCTTATTACACCGTTAAAGATTTAGTGGGGGTTGGAGTATTTTTATTCTGTTTTGCCTCTGTCATTTTTTATGCCCCCGATATGGGCGGTTATTTTCTGGAACACGCGAATTTTATTCCCGCTGACCCTTTAAAAACGCCAGAGCATATTGCACCCGTTTGGTACTTCACCCCTTTCTATGCCATTTTGCGGGCTGTTCCTGATAAATTTGCAGGTGTGATTGCAATGGGCGCGTCAGTGTGTGTACTGTTCTTATTACCTTGGTTAGACCGTAGTCCGATAAAATCGGTACGTTACCGCAGTGGAATTTACAAAAAAGCCTTATTTTTATTTGTCGTTAGTTTTGTTGCCTTAGGTTATTTAGGTACACAATCTGCAACTGAAGGCGTGACTACCGCTTCGCGTATTTTCAGTGTCATCTATTTTGGCTTTTTCTTATTAATGCCGATTTATACTAGCTGGGAAAAAGGTAAACCTATTCCTGAGCGTTTAACTGAACAGGGATCTTTAGAAGAATGCATTCCAAAAATAGTAGACACTTTCAATGAAGTCACCGTTAAAAAGCCTATAAAAGCCGCTGATGGTACGACTGCTGTCAAATTAAGACCGAATCCATCTGGCATTGCCTCGGTGTTGATTCGATTCCTGAAACGATTAAAAGCCAGTTTGGATTAAGTAAATGAAAAAAAATCTCTCTATTATTTTATTACTACTGTCTTTTAATGTATTTGCAAGTGGTGGCGTAGAATTACAAGATGCTGATGTTGATGTCTCAGATAGTGGCTCAATACAACGCGGTGCGAAACATTATGTTGACTATTGTTTAGGCTGTCACTCAGCTAAACATATTCGTTACAAACGTATCGCAATGGATCTTGGTGTCGAAGAAAACAAGATACTGGATAACATCGCCCCTGTTGGCGCAGGTATTTACGATCAAATGAATACCGCCATGAATGGGCATGATTCAAGCAAATGGTTTGGTACTCAACCGCCTGACTTATCATTAATCGCGCGTTCGCGTGGTGCTGACTGGTTATACACCTATTTAAAAAGTTTCTATAAAGATGACGCTCCGACAGGGACTAATAACCTTGTGTTTGAAGACGTAGGGATGCCGAATGTTTTGTGGAAATTACAAGGCATACAAGCCCCCGTTTACGAAACAGTCGATGGTCGTGAAGTGATTGGAAAATTAGTCATGGAAAAAGCGGGTACACTTTCTGAAAAAGAATTTGACAAGTTTGTGACTGATTTAGTCAACTTTCTGGTTTATATTGGTGAGCCAGTACAATTAGAAAGACAAAGCATGGGAAAATATGTGTTGTTTTTCTTGTTTATGTTTATTGTGATCGCGTATTTATTAAAACGTGAATATTGGAAAGACGTACATTAACTTAATGTAATATTTACAAACTAGGCGACTTTCTTATGATTGTAAGGAAGTCGCCTTTTTTATGCGCGGGAGATTATCATTAACATAATTACTATGTGTGCCAAGTTCGTATGGAATCTATTGCGACCTCATATAAAACTCATTCTGACAGCCTCATTAATATTAATGATAATGCTTGCACTACAAGCATTCTGGATTGAACCTTCAAGTCTTATCACCACTAAAACCAACATTAGAATGCAACATTGGCCTAAGCAATGTAGTGGTTTAAAGGTTGTGGTGCTTGCTGATTTACATGTTGGCTCACCTTTCAATGGTCTTAGCAACTTGAAAAAAGTAGTGAGATTAACCAATCAAATCAATGCAGATATTATTTTATTAGCGGGCGATTATGTGATTCATAAAGTAATCGGTGGTAAATTTGTTCGACCAGAATTAATAGCTCGCGAGCTTAAGCATTTAAAAGCCAAACTAGGAGTCTTTGCGGTATTAGGCAATCATGATTGGTGGCATAGCGCAAACCAGATTAAAAAAGCAATGACTAATGAAGGCATTTCATTATTAGAAAATAACTCAATCAAACTTACTAAAAATAACTGTGACTTTTGGCTTGCAGGAATTAGTGATTATTGGGGCGGACACTATGATATTAACCGAGCATTAAAAAACATTCCCGAGACAGCTCCCATCATAGCCTTCACTCATAACCCAGATATTTTTTATGAGCTGCCACCAAGAATAGTAATAACTTTTGCAGGGCATACTCATGGAGGTCAAGTTAAGCTTCCTTTGCTAGGACGCACGATTGTACCGTCTCGCTATGATGATAAGTTTGCTATAGGACATATTGAGGAGTATGGGCGAAATATGTTTGTAAGTTCAGGAATCGGAACCAGTATTTTACCTGTCAGGTTTGGTGTACCGCCTGAAATATCAATCATTGTACTAAACTCACCTTAAAAACAACGTCTACAATTTAGAAGTATTATATTTCTACCATGAAGCACATGTGCTTATGGTTAAAAATATGATTTGTCCGAGTTAATGTTAAAATGCTCATTCTCGCACTTATGCGATACTCAAACATTACTCCAGCAAGTATAAAATACTTAATATACAGACACTGAAAACAAACAAAACATGGCAACAAAAATAGATAAAAAGATTACAGGCTACAAAGTTATTACCGAAGAAGACAAATCTGAAATCATCGCAGAAACTATCCCTGAAATTATTCCTGATACCTTGCACGAAGCTATCAAGCGTCCTGAATTACTGCTCGGTTCAACGTATAAAATAAAAACTCCGCAGTCAGAACATGCTTTGTATATCACCATTAATGACATCGTTCTTAACGAAGGCACCGACCATGAAGAGCGTCGTCCTTATGAAGTGTTTATTAATTCCAAAAACATGGAGCATTTTCAATGGGTACTCGCTTTAACCCGCGTGATTTCAGCCTGTTTTCGTAAAGGGGGCGATATTTGTTTTTTAGTTGAAGAACTCAAAGGCGTATTCGATCCTAAAGGCGGCTACTTTAAACGCGGTGGCGTTTATATGCCGTCATTAGTCGCTGAAATCGGTACCGCGATTGAAACCCACATGAAACAAATCGGCATGTTAGAAGATGAAGAAATGGATGAGCATCGCAAACGTTTTTTAGCGGCCAAACGCAAAGAGTTTGATGCAAAACATAATGACACGGCAATCATTGATGAGGAAGAAGGGAATTTTCCTGCGCAAGCGGTGTTATGTTCTAAATGTCAAACCAAAGCCTTAGTGTTAATGGATGGTTGCATGACTTGTCTTAACTGCGGCGACAGCAAATGTTCTTAGTAGAGCAGCTTTCAGATGAGTAGAATTGTATTAGGTGTAGAATATGATGGCAGCCGTTTTTATGGCTGGCAATGGCAAAAAGATACCCGCACGGTGCAAGAAGAAGTCGAAAAGGCTCTCTCTAAAGTTGCCGATCACCCCGTGCGTGTTCTTTGTACAGGACGTACTGATACAGGGGTTCATGCCTTAGAACAAGTCATACATTTTGATACCGATGTCTCTCGCGATTTACATGCGTGGATGATGGGTGGCAATTGTTTTTTACCCGATGATGTGCGTATTATTTGGGTAAAAGAAGCGGTTGATGATTTTCATGCACGTTACAGCGCGGTTGCACGTTTTTATCGCTATATTATTTTAAATCGTCCGATGAAATCAGCCTTATTGCGTAAGCAGGCAACATGGTGTTATGAACCGTTAGATGAAGAAAAAATGCAGCTTGCCGCTAATACCTTAATTGGTAATCACGATTTTTCATCATTCAGGGCGCAAGGCTGTCAATCTAAAAGTCCTCAACGGATGATGTATTTTATTGATGTTTACCGTAAAGATGAGCAAGTCATTATAGATGTATCTGCCAATGCTTTTTTACACCATATGGTTAGAAATATTGCAGGTGTCTTAATGGATATAGGCATGGGAAAAAAACCTGTGGAATGGACTCAAGAGTTATTAGAGATTAAAGACCGCGAACAAGGAGGAATCACAGCCTCACCTTATGGTTTATATTTAGCTGGGGTTTTTTATCCTGAGCATTATGGAATTGTAAAGCATCCTATTTTTGAAAAGCTACCTCAAGATGCAAAGCGTTTTAGCTAACTGATGTTATGCAAAATTAATTGCCAACGAAAGGCACAAACAATTAAGAAGGAATTCGCGTGAATCGCCTTCTAAATTTTTCCACATTCCGAATGCTGGGTGAGCATTGCCCTGATTTATTAATGATGTAATTTTTCTCTAATTGTTTCTTTTATTGACTCGTTCCCAACGTCTTCGTTGGGAACGCCTACCCAGAAGCTCTGCTTCTAATCTCATCAAGCAGAGCTTGATGATAGGCATTCCCAAGCAGGAGCTTGGGAACGAGAAATAATCAATGTTTCAATAGCTTGCCAGTTTTTATCTATCCAGTCTGTAAAGGCTTGTAGGCGCATATTGCCAATTTTTAGATGGATAACTTTAGGCGGCTGTTTTGTTGCCATTGACCAATGAAAAAAATCCGCATCTTTGGTGACGATAATCAACTCATGTTCTATTGCATAGTGCCAAATAGCGCGGTCAGACCATTTTGGGTCTAAGTTTTTTACCAAATACATATTTTCTTGCTGAAAAACAGCTAAACCATCGGGGACATTTACATCTATCAAGTATTTCATCTGCTATTTTTAAGCGGCAATAGCATGAGTTATGCTGTGGTGGTTCATGACTAGAGAGGCATAAGCAAGGCAGGCGTAAATATCTTCTTTTTCTAAAGTCGGATAGGCTTTTTGTATCTCTTCAATACTGTCACCACAGCTTAAGAATTCTAAAATGGTTTGTACGGTAATCCGTTGTCCGTTAATGATGGGTTTGCCGTTGCATATTTCAGGGTCTATGCTGATGCGGTTTTCTAGTGTGTTTATAGCGTTCATTGAGATACCTCATAAAACTTAAGTTTGCTAAAAGAGTAATTTTTTCTATCATCTATGCTATTTTGCCAGTTTCTGAACACGATGACACGGATTTTTAGGATTATCACGATTTAATCGTGTTCATCTTTAATCCTGAGCATCGAGTAATCCTTTAATCCTGTTCAAACTGCTCCCAAAACGCCAAGCCTTCGCCGCCTAGCTGTTTTGCCAGATTTTTCAATGCGTCTAATGTTTGA
>WTBX01000339.1 GCA_013138855.1 Methylococcaceae bacterium | reverse complement strand
CCCACCCCAGCAGGTAACCCTGCAAACCACCAGCGTAAATCCCATGCGAGTTTTTTTTCAAAGACGCTAACATCACCATCCGCTTGCATTAACGCTTTAGCAACAAAACAGGTATGTTCGCTATCATCTGAAATCATGCCATAGGAATGCAAGAGTCGCTGACTTAATGGTTTTTTTAAGAATTTCCTCACACGTCCTGCATTCATACCTTCATAGGGTAAGCCCATAGAATCGCCAACCGCAGTGCCTAAAATACAGCCTATAATTACATTTTTATTCATATTGAATGGCTAGCTGTTTACTAATTAAGATGTTGTTATTTTACAACAGATATGACATAGAAGGTAGAATGAAAAATTAAAAACACTGGAAGTCTAAAATTTTAGCTCCCTGTTCAGTCATAAGGAATGAAAATCGGCTCATTCCCAAACTCTGTTTGGGAATGCCTATTAATCAAGCTCCGCTTGATGAATAGAAAGCAATTAGTCAATATTTGAAAACGCCAAGCAGAGCTTGTCGGTATGCATTCCCAAACAGAGTTTGGGAACGAGACAACAGAGTTTGGGAACGAGACAAATAAAACACTGTAAGCGAACTTGAACTGTTCGCCCTGAGCCTGTCGAAAGGGAAGCGGGTTCGACAAGCTCACCACGAACGGCTTAACCTTAAACTTTAAAATGTTAAGATACTTATCATCGATTACTGATATGAAATATACTTAGATCAATTGACTCAAATCTAATCACAACATTTGCATTAAATTATCAAACTAAACAATAATAAAGGTATTGTTATGACAACAGAAAAACAAGCATGGACGAGAGAAGAATTTGAAGCGCAATTGCGCGGCATGGAAAAGTTTTATCACATTCATCATCCGTATCATACGCTGATGAATGAAGGCAAACTCACCCAAAAGCAATTGCAAGGCTGGGTGGCGAATCGTTTTTATTATCAAATCATGATTCCGATTAAAGATGCGAATATCTTAGCTAATTGTCCAGACCGTAAAACTCGTGCTTTATGGACGCAACGAATTTTAGACCATGATGGTCACCCTGATGATGAAGGCGGCATTGAAGCGTGGATTCAACTAGGTATTGCCGTGGGTTTAACCCGTGAAGAAATTACCTCTTTAGAACACGTTTTACCTGCGGTGAAATTTGCGGTAGATGCTTATGTTAATTTTGCTCGCCGTAGCGAATGGCATGAGGCGGCAAGCTCCTCATTAACGGAAATGTTTGCCCCCAAAATCCATCAGCAACGTTTAAGTAATTGGCCTGAAATGTACCCTTGGGTAAAAGAAGAGGGCTATATTTATTTTCGTAAACGTTTGAGCGAAGCGCGACGTGATGTCGAACATGGTTTAGAAATAACCTTAGATTGGTACAAAACGCGTGAGCAACAAGAACGCATGGTCGAGATTTTACAATTTAAATTAAATGTTTTATGGTCAATGGCAGATGCAATGTATATGGCTTATATTAATGAAATGCCTCCCTACTTTAATGTCGAAAAATAATAAATAGTTACTTCGATAGTTTTTAAGAATACCGATTTAATAATATCCAAAACTATATCGTCAACGTAATAAAACTTATAAAATATGAGTCTTCTGGATTTTCCGTAAAAATACGGAAATAAGGGCTGGCAGTCCTCCTGTATGGAATATGAAAATCAAGAAAGGACTGCCAGTCCTAATGCTAAATTACCTCGGTTCCACAGAAGGTACTGAATAGCCAAAAATATATTTTATGTTTCAGGTATTATTTAACACTCATTCTCCAACTCTTTAGTAAAGGAAATTTGAGTCACATTCTTGACAAAGTACAATTGCCCACTAGGCTTAGTTTATGTTAATCAAAAAGCATCATTAGCTGATGCAAAAAGGACGGAAAATAATGATGTCTAAAAAAACCATACCTTTGCTTTTAGTACTTGGGCTAACGGCTTGTGGAACCATGTGGAAAGTTACCAAACCAGACCGTACCGCTTTAGAGCAAATGTTATTATCAACAGCTTCGGAGCGAGCGGCTAGCCGTTTAACGACTAATTATCAAGGACAGGTCGTTGCAAATTTAGGGAGCCGTTTAAAGAAGACTTTTATTGAAACTAAAAACTTTAAATCCTATGATACAGAATATGCCTTGCATTCAATTCGTCGCTATTTTTTAGATGCTGGCGTTGAGTTAGTCGATGATGTTAAGCAGGCCGATACTATTGCAGAAGTTGCAGCAGGAGCTTTATCTGTCGATACAACAAGCACTATTATTGGAATTCCTGCCATGAGTTTGCCTATCCCCTTTGCGGGTATAGTAGAAACGGAAGGCGTTCCGTTAATTTATGGTAAGAAAACTGATCGCGGTTTAGCAAAATTTTCACTTAGCTTGCGTGATGCGAAAACAGGACGTGTTAAAAGCAAATCTTTTTTTACCGTCGGCACCGCAGAAGTTAATACCACCACTTATTTTCTGTTTTTTGATGTTATTGAAAATGATTTAAATTTACCTCAGCAGTATGAAAGTTCAAGCGATAAATAAAGTTTAAAGTTAACACTTCCTACAAATGTCCAGTTCTTTGCTAAAGGCTGGACATTTTTGTATTGATAGACCTAAAATTCAGAATAGTTTTTAATCACTTCTACTTTTCCACCTGATTTATGAAAGCGAGTATTTTATTAATCGAAGATGAAGCTGCCATTGCTGACAACGTAGTTTACGCCCTAGAAACTGACGGCTTTAAAGTACAGTGGGTAGAATTAGGTGAGCAGGGGCTGGATATTTTAAAAAATGAAGCTATTGACTTGGTTGTCTTAGATATTGGCTTGCCTGATATTAATGGCTTTGAAGTTTGTAAAATAATTCGCAGATTCTCTCAAGTTCCTATCATCTTTTTAACCGCACGTAATAATGAGGTCGATCGTATTGTCGGGCTAGAAATTGGCGGCGATGATTATCTTTCTAAACCTTTTAGCCCGCGTGAATTAAGTGCGCGAGTTAAAGTTATTTTGAAGCGCGTTCACCCCCAATCAAGCAATATTCCCCCCGTTGATTTAGTAAACAAAAATAATGTGTTTGTCGTGAAGATGAATGAAGCGGTGATTTGCTATAAAGGCAATGATTTGAATTTAACACGCTATGAATATTTAATTCTCAACACTTTATTACGTCGTCCAGGCCAAGTGTTTTCCAGAGAACAATTAATTCAAACAGTTTGGAATAACCCTGAAACTAGCTATGACAGAGCCGTTGATACGCATATAAAAACATTACGCGCTAAACTTAAAGAAGTCTCTGACGACAATCCCATCAAAACACATCGTGGTTTTGGTTATAGCATCAAAGCAAAAAAAGACAATGCGCCTTAGTTTTAAAATTTTCAGTGGTATTTTTTTAATTATTGGATTAGGGGCGTATCTATTTTTTTCCTCGTTTATGCAGGAATTAGAGCCTAGTTTTAGACAATCAACCGAAGAGTCTTTAATTGATGTCGCCAACTTACTGGCAGAACAAGTCAGTGATGAAGTTAAAGACGGTGTTATTAATAAGGGAAGCTTTGCAACGGTTTTTAAACGCTTTCAGCAACGTGATTTTAATGCGCAAATCTGGATGCACACCAAGCACCACCCCCAACTACAAGTTTATATTACCGATGCGCAAGGCATGGTAATTTATGACTCTCTAGGTAAAAATTTAGGCGCGGATTTTTCTAATTGGCACGATGTCTACAACACTTTACGGGGGGAGTATGGCGCACGTTCTACTTTATCTACCCCTGACAATGAAATTATGCACATTGCCGCTCCCGTTTATGATGAAGAGCGTAATATTATTGGTGTTCTCACCGTCAGAAAAGCTGAGTTAAGTGTCGAACCTTTTTTTAAAGCCGCCACCCTAAAGCTCACCCAGAAAGGTTTACTTTTAGTAGGCTTATCACTACTCGCAGGCATTATTTTGTCATGGTGGTTATCGCGTTCGCTGCGTAAGCTTGCAGAATATGCCAGCGCGGTTAAAAATGGGGATGATAAGCAGCCGCCTAAAGTTTATGGGGTGGAATTACAGCAACTTGCCGAAGCAATGGCCGCAATGAAAACCGAGCTAGAAGGCAAAAAATATGTCGAGCAATATATCCATGCGTTAACTCATCAATTAAAAACGCCTATCGCATCGGTACATGGGGCGGCTTCCTTATTAACCGAAGACATGCCAAAAGCACAGCAACAACGCTTTATTGCTAATATTTTTAGTGAGTCATTACGTTTGCAGGATTTAATTCAACACATGCTGGATTTGGCGGATATGGAAAATCGTCACACCTTAAAAACCATTCAAACCCAATCCTTAAAAAAAATTATCTCCAGCATTTGTCAGACTTTAGAGCCTGTATTAAAACAAAAGCAGGTCTTTATTCATTTTGATTTTGCGGATGAATTAACGCTACAAGGTGAGATTTTTTTAATGACTCAAGCCTTATCTAATTTACTGGATAATGCGGTTGGTTTTTCACCACAAGATGGCGAAGTGACTATTACGGCTTATGAAAAGGATGAATCGCTGTTCATTGAAATAATGGATGAAGGTGAAGGGATTCCTGATTATGCGGTTGAACGTTTATTTGAACGCTTCTATTCTTTACCTAAGCCAGATTCTAAAGCTAAAGGATCGGGTTTAGGCTTGTGTTTTGTCAAAGAAATTGCTCGATTACATGGAGGCAAAGTAAGACTTGAAAACCGTGAAAAAAAAGGCGTTAAAGCCACACTAATATTCCACATAAACATCACCTAATCTTCATTAAACCCTCAAGTTAACCCCATTTTTATAAGGTATATTCATACCAACGTTAGTAAATTATCGACTCTTATTTTTAAGAAATTTCAACAACCACAATAACCTATCTTTTTACTTGGTTTTTAATGATGATTAAAAATTATATAGTAGGCAATAGATTGCTTTTGTTGTTTATAAGCGACTGATTATAAAGCTTTGGTAAAGACTCATGAATAACTGCTCCTCTTCATCTTTTATTTTTAATTCACAACAATGCAAATGTCTGCCCTTTTTGCTTTGCTTGTGTACGGCTGTCTCTGTAAATGCAGAAGAAAACAATAAAGATGATATGGATAAACTGTTTGATGAGCCACTAGAAAAGGTTCTTGACTATAAAATTGAATCAACAAAAGGTTCGACAGGGATTAAAACCAGCTTAACTAAAGCACCTAGTTCAATTAAAATTTTTAATGAGAAAGATATTGCTCAGTTAAACGCGAGAACGGTTAGCGATGTCTTAAGAACCCTTGCTGGCGTACAAATTCAAATAAAAAGTAATAACCGCTTAAAAATTTGGATACGTGGGAGTCAATCTGAATTTAATAATAAAATTGGCTTATATGTTGATAACACCCCTTATCGTAATGTTTTTGGCGGCTTTCCCATTGATGAAGAAATCCCTATTGAAAGCATAAAATCTATCGAGGTCATTAAAGGGCCTAGTTCTGCACTTTATGGTGCGAATGCGTTTTCTGGTGTCATTAATATCAAGACTTTTATGCCGAAAGATTATGGCAAACAATTAGTTAAAGACGGTGAGAAAACCTTAGTTAAAGAAGGTAAGAAAAATTTAGTTAAAGGCGGTGTAGGTGAACGTGATACGGCTCTCGCTTATATTTCTTTAGGACATAATTTTGAAGGCTTAGCTAAAGTTTTATTAGAAGGAAAATTTTTAACGACTGATGGACGTAAACCTCGCTTCGATAGCACGGGTGAAGCCAATCACCGTACTGGCGACCAAGACCTGAATCATCTACGCTTTAAAGCGTCAGCATTAGACGACAAGCTCCTGTTTAGTGCGAGTTACAATCATTTTGAAAATGTTAGAGTCGATAAAGCCTCTCACCGTGATAATTCACGTAAAAATAAAAACCTACGTTTTTCTTTAGCTTTTGAACATGCCTTTAATAAGGTCTGGGAAATTGATTTACATGCCTATTACACCAATACCGAAAGACGTGAGTTTGAAAATAATTTTCAACGAATTGCTGGTAATCGTGGTGATTTAGCAGAATCTTTTGAATTTGTTGACGAAACCGAAATGATGGGTTTTAAAGCTACCACCACAGTCACACCATCAGATGATAACGCGGTTCATTTTGGCTTTGAATATAAAAGAGAGCGATTAGCCACGAGTGAATTTTTTGATAATCTTACAGGCGAAACCCTTACCTTCGTTGAAGACCCTACTTATCAAAAAATAGCGTTAAATAGCTATAGTTTTTTTATTCAGGCAAGACAAAATCTTTGGTCAAAAGACACTCAATTTACAGCGGGATTACGTTTCGACAAACTGGATTTATTCGCCGACCAATTTAGTTATCGTTTTGGATTAACGCATTCATTTTTAGATGATTTTTATGTGAAACTCCTGTACGGAACAGCGTATAGAGCGCCCAACTTTGTTGAATTTGCACGCGCACCAACAGGTTCAGACTTGCCTGATGTGGAAAATATGGAAACGCTTGAGTTTCAACTGGGTTATAAAAATGATGAGTTAGGTTTAAGTGCCGATGCCACTTTTTATTACAATCAATATAATGATTTTATTTTCAGAAAAAATAGTTTTCATGAGAATTCACAAAATTTATCAGCGGGCGTTTTCAGCAATGTTGATGATTTAGATATTATCGGGGCTGATTTTGAATCGAAGTGGAAAATTGATGAAAACTGGAGTACTTTTTTAAATATTGGTTGGAGCAATTCAAGAAGTGAAGGGCAAGAACAATTAATGCCGTTGCTAACAAATTGGACTCTGGCTTCTGGCGTAGATTGGACAACGGAAATAGGCAGTGGGACGTTGAGTTTTAATAATCATATTGTCGCCTACTCTAACCGTACTGACTGGAGTCCTGACCTTTGGGATGCAGGTCAACAGCAACGTTATGATAACCGAGGCGACCAGCTAAATGATGGGTATCTTGTCTGGAATACAGGGCTGCATTATAAACAACCCTTAGGTGATGCATTAGCCTTAAGTGTTGATTTTACGGTTCATAATTTATTAGATAATGAGTACTACACCCAATCATTAACACCACCTAGTAGTGATCGTATTGCAAATTTTGACACCCAATATCAAGGGAGACATGGACGTTTGAGCGTGAGCTTATCATTCTAAAATTGGCCACGGCTTATTCTTAGATATAAAAAGCAACAATAAGACTGGCGGCGAGCTGAAGGACAAAGTCCTTTAGTTCGCTGCCAGTCCCCACACGCAATAAAATGGGGACTGGC
>WTBX01000299.1 GCA_013138855.1 Methylococcaceae bacterium | reverse complement strand
GCCTGTTATTCACTGTTTAAACTCTGTAAAAATGCTTCTAAATCCTGTTTTTCTTGCAGACTAAAGTTAAGTGGAAAAATAGCCGCATCAAGAAAAGGATTTTTATTACCCCCTTTATTATAATATTCAATCACCTCAGCTAACGTTTCCATACTGCCATCGTGCATATAAGGTGCAGTTAAGGCGATATTGCGTAAAGTTGGACTTTTAAATTTACCTATATCACTACTAATCCCTGTCACATTAAAACGCCCCAGTTCTGAAAGTTGCTGCGGGGTTAAGTTTAATGAAGTAATGGGTTTCCCTTGTTTTTGAGCTTGTAATAGTTTGTCTAAAACCGTTTCTAAAGCTTTTGAACCCACCCCAATATTATAAAAACGATTGTCGGTAAATAATGCATTATTCCATGAGATTTCATGACAATTAGCACAATTGCCTTTGCGCCTAAAAATTCTTAAACCGCGTGCAGCACTGTCTGATAATTGAGTTTTATCGCGTCCAAAATAATAACGGTCAAAATCTGAATTTCCACCAATTAATGTTCGTTCAAAACTAGCAATCGCTTTAGCAATATGAGCAGCAGTTATTTCATCGGGGTTAATTTTAAAAACAATCTTGAAAGCCTGTTGATATTCAGGCTCATCTCGTAGCAGATTCACAATTTCCTGCGAATTTTTTAAACCATGCTCAATCGGATTTAAGAAGGGAGCTAATGCTTGCGCCTCTAAACTCTTACTTCTGCCATCGACAAAAAATGTTTTAAAAAATGCCGCGTTCATCACCGTTGGTGCGTTGCGTGTCCCTATTTGTCCTTTAATCCCTTTAGCGAGTTTTAAACCATCGGCAAAGCCTTTATCCGCTTGATGACAGCTTGCGCAACTGATTGAGCCGTCTGCACTTAAACGTTTATCATTAAATAAACGTTTTCCAAGCATTATTTTTTCAACGGTTTGTAAATTATCAGCAGGCATAGTTAATGGCGGTAACCCTAAAAGGCTATCTGCCCATACTATTCCAGAAAATAATAAATAAAAAATCAGGATTAAAAAGCGCATAAATCACTCTTAAAAAAGAACCAGAGGTTTAAAACCTCTGGTTTAAAAGCACTTGACTAAGTGCAAAGGGACAGAACTAATCTTGCTCAGGCATATCTTGAACACGCATGATGTACGGTTCGCCTAAAGGCATATCATCATGAGGCTGTTTAAAGTAAATCACTTTACCGTAAGTTTCATTAACGACAGGTAATAATTTAGCACCCTCTTCTGCGGTCAAATCAGGAAAAGTCGCATGAGCGCGTGGAATCTCTTCCAAATGATAATGCCAGTACGGTTTCTCTTCTTCTGGCAATTTGTTAAATTGCGCAGTGGTAATAATATATTCAAAACCCATCGGCTTATCTTGGTCTTTCATGCCTGTATGGAACATCAAACATAATAAGGTTGAATCTTCATACGCTTTACAATGATGATGCACAATCGTTTGTAACTTTGGATCATGCACATCATTCGTATCAGGTTTTAAATGTCTGATGGCTTGAATATGCAAATCATTAAAACCTAAATGATTTGGATACTCTTTTTGGCGCGGATTCATGGTTTCATTATAAACTTTGGCTCTAAGCTCAACATTGCCCGCATGTTCAGACGCATGTGGGTCTTTAGTCTCAGCATTTACACAAGCCGTTGATAATAAGATTAAACTACTAACTAATAATTTCGATTTCATTGTGATACCCTCAAAATATACACGAGAACATAGATGTTCTAATTAAATAAATACGTTGCTATCCCCATGAATAGCAATGTTTAAAAAAGTAGCTCAACTTACAAGCCGTCAAACTACTCACTGATGTTACACAGAGGAGTGAAAAAATAAGTTTTTCACGTTTGCATATAACAGCGGAGTCCAATAGCTTTAGCTATTGGCGAGTTTTTAAAACTGCTAAAACAGGCAAGTTTTAGTTCTGACTCTTTACGCCAATAGCTAAAGCTATTGGACTCCAACATAATCCAAAACTTCGATTTGGAACGTCAATGAAAAAACTTGTTTTTCACTCCAAACAACAAAAATGTTTATTGCTTATTATTTGGCTATTTATAATTTTTTGCGTAACACCAGCTACTCAATATTAATCGACCGCTTAAGACCAAGCCTCAAAGCCACCTGCCACAGACAATACGTTGTTATAACCTAAGTCTTGTAGCGTTTGCGCTGCGAGTGCAGAACGTCCACCAGTACGACAATAAACTAATATCGCTCCTGATTTATCCGCCAATTGCACAACACCGCCAACTTTAAATTCCAAAACACCGCGAGGTAATAAAATCGCATCCTCAATATGCCCCGCTTCGTATTCACCGCCTTCACGCACATCAACAACATTGATATTACCTTCTGCAATTAACTGTTTCGCGATTTCAACCGTGACTTCGGTAATCTGCTGTTTAGCCGCAGCGACTTTATCGGCAGCCGTTCCCATATTGCGTTTAGGCAGTTTTAAATCTCTACGTACCATAGCATCCTGACATTCATCTTCATCTAAACCGCAATAACGATTTGCAGGAACAGCTTCATCAATTAATTTAGGATTAGGTAAATTTAAATTTTCCATAATCTCAATAAACTCTTCGCGTGATTTACCTGATAAACGTGGATTATTCGTCCGCTCCTGATGAATATTACTAACCCATCTTCCCTGATAATCATGGCCGGGATAAACCAAAGTATCATCTGGTAACGTAAACAAACGCTGGGTAATCGCATCATATAAATCCCCTGCACTCCCTCCTTGAAAATCAGTTCGTCCACAACCACCGATGAATAGAGAATCGCCCGAAAACAAACGATCACGCCATAAAAAGGAAATGCTGCCAGCGGTATGACCTGCTGTTGAAATCACCTTGATTTTTTCGCCATCAGCAAACTCAAACACATCGCCATCTTCAATTTGAATATCGGCTGTTTCTGCACCACATAAACTACTAACAGCCGTTTGCGCCCCTGTTTTTTGGCGTAATAAACCACCCGCAGTTATATGGTCGGCATGAACATGGGTTTCTAGCGAATATTTAAGCGTTAACTCGTCATCGTCTAGTAACTTTAAATAATCATCGACATGTGTGTTAACAGGGTCGATAAAAACCGCTTCTTTGGTTTTAGGGTCTGCGATTAAATAGGTATAAGTCCAAGTCGCATCATCAAAAAGTTGTTTGAAAATCATGGCTGTCTCCTGTTTGGAAATCATTGTTATGGGTGTTTAATCATTTTTATCTAAAATATAAAAACGGTTATAAGATCTATCTTGTTTTAACATAAGAGCAAAGACAATGCCAACTTTTAATTTATTTGTAAACTACTGTAAATAAAGGATATTTTTATTACCTTAAAATATTTATGGTTTACAGCATGTTTCACAAATGTTTCAATGAAACAAAATAATAAGACAAGTTGAAACAACTATGAAACATTCTGAAACATTATTAAAAAACTGGCTACAAGGTTTTGAATCTCAAGCTGTTATTCAACAGATGGCAGAGTTATGCGATGCCAGCGCAATGTTCATTGTCGATAAGGAACATAAAATTATTTTATGGAGTGAGGGAGCAGAAAAATTACTCGACTTAAAAAAAGCTGAGGTTTTAGGAAAGCGTTGTCCCCAAGAATATGACATTTCAGAAAACCCTGAAAAACAACAACAAGATTTAGAATTAAAACGCGCAGATGGTCAAATCATTGCTGTCAAACAATATCCGCAAGCCTTGTTTAATTCACAAGGCGCATTTGCTGGCGGCTTATGTTTATTACAGCCGCGCTCAGTGCAATCATCAGCTTTTTTATTAACCGATAGCTCCCCGCAAAACTTATCTCAAAATTTCCAAGGCATTTTAAGCCGCTCGCCACAAATGCAGCCTGTCTTTCAAATTATTCAAAGTGCTGCAAAAACCGAAGCCACTGTATTAGTGCGTGGTGAAAGTGGCACAGGTAAAGAATTAGTCGCGCGGGCGATTCACGACCTAAGCTCACGCAGTAAACAACCCTTTTTAGCGATAAATTGCGCCGCGCTATCTTCAAACTTATTAGAGAGCGAATTATTCGGTCATGTACGCGGCGCATTCAGTGGCGCGATTAAAGATCATGCAGGATTATTTAGCCAAGCCGATGGCGGAACGTTGTTTTTAGATGAAGTCGCTGAATTACCGTTAGAATTGCAGGCGAAATTATTAAGAGTGATACAAGAGCGCGTTTACACGCCTGTAGGCGATACTCGCAGTTATAGTGTCAATGTACGTATCGTTGCCGCTACTCATAGAGCGTTGCGAGAAGAAGTTAAAGCAGGACGTTTTAGAGAGGATTTAATGTATCGCTTACGGGTTGTGCCGATTTTTATTCCGCCCTTACGGGAACGGCGCGAAGATATTAATTTATTATTAGCACATTTTATCGAGCAACATAATCAAAAAGGTTTACGTCAAATTGAAAAAATAGATCCTCAAGCGATGCGAGTCTTGCTGGATTATCAATGGAAAGGCAATATTCGAGAATTACAAAATGTACTAGAATATGCTTTCGTTGTTGGACGCGGCTCAGTATTACGTCTATCAGAACTACCGCCCGAATTTAGAGAATCTCCCGAGCCTATTAAAGAATCAACCGAGCCTGTGGTACTATCCGCCACAGCAGAAAAACAAGCCATTGAACAGGCATTAATTCAATGTAATGGCAAAGTGACTCATGCGGCTAAATCTCTTGATATGAGCCGCGCAACTTTCTGGCGTAAGCGTAAGACTTATGGCATTTAACCTCACAACATTAAAGCATTATTAGTACGGATAAAACTATGAGTAATCAATTAGAACAAAAAGAATCTTACTTTTATGGACTGTTATTAGCACTAGCAAAAGAGCAACAAACGGCTCTTCAAAAGCAAGTTGCAGGGAATTTAAATAGATGGGGACAATCTCGCTTAAAATCTAGAAATAAAGAGATGCAAAAAATTATGCTACATCTTTTTAATACAAAAAATGATGCTGGTTTGCAAGTTGTTCCTGATATTCTTAATGATTTGGCTTATATTGCCTCAAATGCTGAAGAATGGAACGAGGCAACCCCCGAGGAAATAGAGTCTTTACGAGAAGTTTTACGAGAGCTTGGGTAGTTAGATTAGAGTGCTGATTTTATATAATGTGAATTATGCGTAAATTTGAGAGCCATATTGTTCAATTTTCCCCCAAAATTGCTGCCATCTTCCCTTTAATTGAACCAAAGCCCGTAACGATAAAATAACTTTCGCGCCTTTATCCTTCCCGCGCATACCTGAACCACCAAGACGCTGCTTAACCCGCGTTTTACAAGCCGCCTCCATAATACCCACTTGAGCGGCATAATTCATCATGTGTTGATGATTGATAAAATAGCTTCTTTAGGGTCTCCCGTGAAAATACAAAAGTAAGGACTGGCAGTCCTTCTATAAACTATGAAAATCACGAGAGGACTGCCAATCCTATTCCTAAAATATCTTTGTTCCACGGAAGATACTGAAGAGCCATAAAATAAGACTGGCGGCTATCCGAAAGACGTAGTCTTTTGGGTAGCTGCCAGTCCCCATTAAATACATCAATATGAGCGTAGCTACTGACAGCACGCTACGCAAAAGACTTTTAATTCATTTTCATATCCATAGGCATGGAAGGATTCATTTTTTTAGATTTTGCTTTAGCCTTTGCCTTTAACTTTGTTTTTGAAGACGGCTCAAGTGCTGAAAAAATCGCAGGGTCTTTTTCACCTGAAACACTCAACAAGCCCCAAGCACCTCGATCAATTCGCGCTAAAGCATGATCGACGAATACATAATCACCCGGCACATTGAGCTTCAATTCAGCTATCGTTGCTCCACCTGCGGGAATGAGTGTCGTCTGTACATTTATTAGCGGTGTACCCATTGAAGCTTCTGGATAAACCTTATCAAAAATCTCGCCAATCAAATGAAAAGATGAAATTTTACTCACCCCTGCATTGCCGACAAAAAGACGAATATTATCGCCAACATTGGCTTTAATGCCGCCATTATCAACTAATGAGAAAACCCGACCATTGAAAACAATATATTCTGGACGCTCTTCAATCATTTTTAGCCCATCAAAGGCTTGAAAACCGCGTTCACCCAGCAAACCTTTGGTATAAATCTCACCTTGCATCAAATAAAATTCTTTATCAACAGGCGACAAACCTTCTTTAGGTTCAACCAAAATCATTCCATACATGCCATTAGCAATATGCGTAGGCGCGTTACCCGCCGCGCAATGATAGACAAATAATCCAGCATTTAAGGCTTTAAACTGCATGGATTTGGTTTCACCCGCTTTAACACCTGTCAAAGTCGCACCGCCCCCTGGCCCTGTTACGGCATGAAGATCAATCGAATGTTCGTGAGAGCTGTTTTTTTCATTATATAAAC
>WTBX01000017.1 GCA_013138855.1 Methylococcaceae bacterium | reverse complement strand
GGTATTGTTAAAATAGGTTTTGCAGAAGAATTAAAAAGAGGGGATAAAGTTTTGTTTAATATTTCTATGGGTAACACCATAGAAAGTTTTACGTTTATTTGTAAATAACTTTAATTTGGAAGTTCTGTCGCTTGTTCGTGAATAGCGATGTCATCTTTGTCTATTTGCGGGCGAGTTGCTTGCTCATCTTGCTTAGTTTTTGAAATATCAGCGTTGAACTCTGCAAGTGTTTGAGATCCCTTAACATATTTTGTACAGTCTTTTTCATCTCCGTTAGGGTTTTCCATAGAAATGCTCACCCAAGAAATATAACCACTGGTTTTTTCATGAATAGGGATAAAAGCGAATGTACACGCCAATAGTGTATCTTTGTTTCCTGTGATAACGATTGATGCCTTATGATTTTGTATAGTCGCTAGATTTATTTCTGCGACGTTGATGTTGTTATCAAAAACAGCAGGTAATTTTTCAATGCCATAGTTTTTCAGTTGTTGAACTGACTGACAATATTCTGCTTCACCTTTGTTATCATTCAAACATTCAGCGATGGCTAATTTTAAAGGCGTGATTGTTGTAACGGCTTTTGCCCATTTAGCGCGAGGCATATAGTCACAGTATGAAGGAATAAGAACAGCTAAAATTATCGCTATCATAATGATAATTAATACAGCCCATCCGAAATATTTTTTCATAGTGTTCTACCGATAAATTTTTGAAAAGGAGAATAGCCTAACAGTAGGTAATTATAATCGTTCAACTTCAATGCTTAAGTCATTCTTCGTCTGTAACAATGACTTAGTTTATTTATATAACAAAATAGGCGTTTTATTCATGAAAAAACTAATTATAGGGATTGCTACCATTGTTGTTTTAACGGGAGGTTATGCGGGTGCTAAAGTTTATGCCTCTCAGATTGCTGAGAAAAAAATTGAAAAAGCAGTTACAAAAGCCTCAAAGTACGCTCAGATAAATTATGAAAATGTTAGTGTTAATTTACTAAATCAAGGTGTTCATATATCAGATGTTGTTGTAGCACCTGTAAATTCTAAAGAGAAATTTTATATTAATGAAATTATTGTTCATAATTTTGATAAAAAATCTGATATTCCTATATTAGTCGATATTTCATTGAATGGAATTAAACTAGATTTAAAAAAGCTTGGAAATGATTTAAAAGAAATAAATGAGCTGGGTTATAAAGATCAATTATCATTAAACTTTGCTATTAAATTTAATTATGATGACCAGCAAAAAAAATTAAATTTAGAAAAACTTACGGTTGGTGCTGATGAGGTGGGTGATATAGCCATTAGTTTTCAGTTAGGAAACTTTAACCTTGATTCAAAGCCGCTTATCGCAGCGATAATGAATCCTCAACTTGCATTACATAGTGCAAAGATAACGTATCATGATGACTCTTTAACCGAACGGTTATTTAAAGTTGCTGCTAAAGAAGACAATATGAGCGTGGAAGATTTTAAAAAGAGAAGAATAGAAAAAATTCAGCAACAAATTGATAAAGAAGATGATCCGTTTACAAAAAGTGCTTTACAAGAAGTCATTGTTTTTATTAATAACCCGAAGAGTTTTTCTATTTCAGCAACCCCTGAAAAGCCATTGCCTCTTGGAAATATAATGATGATTAATGAGCCTAAAGATGCCGTTAAATTGCTTAATATCAAAATCAAGTCATAAAAGAATTTGGGTCTTCAAGTTCTCTGGTAAAAATAGAAAAGTAATCGCCATCATCGCAGGGAGAGGCAGAGTCAGCCAAAATTATTTTAATAAAATTTGAAACCCTGCTTGTTCAAAATGTTTATCTGCGGTAAATATATGTGTTAATTGATATTCTCTGGCAATAAGAATGCTACTGCAATCAACTAATCCCCATTCTTTATCTTGCATTTGAGTAAATAAGTCAAAACTTTGCGACATTAATTTTTTGTCGGCGGGGATAATTTTCCACGCATTTGATTGATAAAGTGTATTGACGGTTTGTATGGCTATATTTTTAAATTTAAGGCGACTAAATGCATTGCAATATTCAGCAATAATAAAGTCGCTACTGATAAATCGGTATTGAGATTCGACTAAATGCGTTTGTTTTTGTTTTGCTAATGCGTGAAAACTATCGCGCTGGTTGCCTAATGCGATTAAGGCGGCGGTATCTACAAAAATGGATTTCATTTTTTATCGACACCGTATAGGTAATGGTCGTGATTGAGTGCAAAGTCTTCAATTTCTGTATCGACAGTGGGTAGGTTTATCGCGGCGTTTGTCCACGGGTCATTATTGTTAATCGCTGTTTGTTTTGTATTAACAAAGTTTTCAAAAAACTGTGCTTCTAACTGTAAACTTTGTTCTAGTTCTTTGATACGTTGTTTTATGCGTTCTGTTGGTAATGTATCAGGCGCGTCAATGGTGATTTGCATGGTCTTCTCCTATTTATAAATAGTTTTTCAATATCGCTTGTTTTTGCTTTGTTCCCAAACAACAGATATTTATAATCTTTCAACTTCTTCTGTTGTTAAGCCAGTCGCGGCGACAATGATTTTAATAGCTACCCCAAGTCGTTTAAATGCTTTGGCATTTTCTTCCTTTTTTCCTCTTGCTACTCCTTCTTCAAAAGCCGTTATCATTACATTTTTAAGCTCCCATTCATGAGGTTTTATGCCAAGTTTCCGCATAAGCATTTCTTTATTCCCCTTTGATTGAATATTTTTATAATTTTTGACTGACCTGAACGACAACTTTTTTGTTGGCATAATCAATTTTATATAGCACCAAAGGAAAAATAGGCGGTAATTTGCGCACTTTATCATTAGACTCTACATAATCCATGTAAAAATTACTCACATAATTCAACACTCTCAAAGCCATATACCAAACTACTGTCGATTGAAACTCCAATAATAGATAAATGTAAGCATCCTTATTTTTAAACTTTACTTGATAAATAATATCACTCTCGGTTTCCTTGTAATGCTCAGAAACAAAAGATTTATCAACTTTTTGACAATCACTAAAATCAATGTCTTTGCCCCAGTCCTCGGTCACAAAAGTTTCAATGAGTTCTTGGAAAAACTGTTTATTGGAAAATAGGCGTTTATAACCTTTATCATGTATGTTTTCAGTCATCTTCAAATCACCTAAAATTACACACTATTAATCTAAACGTCTAATATACTAAGACCTTCGAGGTTTTAAAAACCTCGAAGGTCTATTGCAGAATGTCGTTTTAAATA
>WTBX01000370.1 GCA_013138855.1 Methylococcaceae bacterium | reverse complement strand
CCGATCTGTCGGAACCGCGATCTTTTAGTCGCGGAAAGCGTTAATAACTCGCATCAACGTACTAAAAAAACGTTTTCTCATTGTAGGTGTTCCGCGACTAAAAGATCGCGGTTGCAAGTATAGCTAGTACCATCTTCTTAAAATAATTTCACGCTAGACTGGCGGCTACCTGAAAGACGTAGTCTTTTGGGTAGCTGCCAGTCCCCGCTTAAATACATAACTATAAGTGTGGGGTGGGGTGATGAAAATCAAGGCTTTTATCCTCCTTTTACACACACCATAAGATACGGTTTTTATTCTAAGTAAATAGTTCACAATGAGTATTAAAGAAAACTATTTTTACACCATGAAGAGCATGAAGGTCATGAAGATAAAGACTTTAAAACTTCATGACCTTCATGCTCTTCATGGTTCAATAAAAATATTAAGAACAAAAACGGTATCAGTTGTTAAATGTCAAAATATATGATTTTCATCACCCCAGCTGCCAGTCCCCACTAAATATATTCGATCTGTACGTTAAAGTTTCGCATCATAATCTTCATTACAGCTTGGAACCGCGACTTCTAGTCGCGGAAAAGTAACAATAAACGCTACGTTTTTTTGAATCAAAGTAAAGAGCATTTTTAACGCCTCCCGCGACTAAAAGTCGCGGTTCCAGTTTCTTTCAAACTTAACCGTACAGGTCGTAAAACCTCAAATACCGTATTTCACGGCACAACTATTGCCCGCCTATTTTCATCCGCCAACCCCACCAACAAATGATTTTTTGAATCATCAAATTTAAAGATGCCATATTTAGCATTCTGATAATATTTAGCATGACCTTCTTGGAAAAAGAAAGAATCAGGAACGATACGAACAGAGCTATATTGTTTATGAAAATGTAATAACTTTTCACCTGCCGCCAACTTTTCATCCTGATAAAAACGCACAAACTCCGCGACATTATTTTCATCCGAACGAATAACCATATAACCACGTTTTTGCTGAGAATCTATGGTTTTAACAGGAAGGTTGCGCGTTATCGCATAAGCAAGTTGCATATAATCACCTTGCATCAATGAACGCGGATCACGCGGTACAAGTTTAAGTAAAAGCACTTCGCCATTCGCTTTAATTTGCTCTTTTTCGTAAATACCGTAGTTTAAAGCGGCGAAGATGAATACGGAAAAAATAAGCATTATTTTTGTACGCATGATAATGCTCCTTTATCCCAGTTTTTATAGTGCAGATAAACTCTTCCTGCTAATAACACCAAACCACTGACAAACAGAATGCCTGATTTATACATCAGCGATATATCAAGATTATAATAAAATATAAATAGAAAAACAGGTGTCAGCAAGCCGCCTAAAATAATCAATAATGATTCATGCTTTGCATAACCTAAAATCATTAAGCCGATGGCTAAGATAATACCTGGTGCAGAAAATATGCCTAATAAAACCGTTCCTAAAGAGGCCAGAATCAAAGCTTCATTTTTAAGGTTTTGTAATCCTCCCGATGCCCAGCCAATTAAGGCAATTAATCCACCCGCAAGAATAATATTCACAAAAGCTGGATGAATTAATTCGTCATTATTCCAATAACCGAATTCGGTATGCGAGGCTAAAAAAAGAATACTGGCACATAGTGAAAAAACAAAGGCATAAGACAGCGGGATATAATCACTTTTGATTTTTCCATGTGTCAGTAGTACCGCTGCGCAAAGCATTTGAAATAGAAAAAAGCCATTAAATAATAATGCTCTTGTACCGCTGACTTCCTCTGCCCATAAAATATTAACCAAAAGCGAAAATATAAAGACAAAGGAGGATAAGAATCGGTCTATTGACATACGATAAAGATGATAGGTTAAGCCAGTAATAATCAGGGTTGCAAGGCTTAATCCCCAGCTTGAATCGAATATTTGAGTCACACCAGAAATAAAAAGTCCTTTTCCTATCGCCATTGCCGTAAAAGAAATCTGGATGAAAATACTATGCTTTATACTGCTGTCTTCTCCTGCTTGTTTCTGTAAGGCAATCGCCATGACCACAAAAATCAACCCCCACACAATTAAACCTGCTTCCTTATCAAAACGAATGATTTTCGCTTCGGCTAAGAAGGCGATAAAACATAATGACGCGATGAATGCGCCAATCCCAATTAATACTCTAATATAAAGTGGAATTTCCTTTGCCTGTTGTTGATTGATAATAAAAGCATTAAGTTCTCGGTTGGGTTCTATCAAGTCGTTATCGGCAAGTTTATCTATTAGGTTAGCCGCATTATATTGGCTCATATAGTTAGACATGATCGGCGACCTCTATATGCGTTGCAATTTTACGAAGATAGATAATGGCAGAGGTAAAGATAGCGAGGGTCATTACGCCTGTTAAAAAGAAAATAACCAGTTCTTCATTATCAAAAACCTCAATGATGACTTTAAAAGCAGCGACTTCCAAAATAATGCAGGCTGAAAGTATCGTCGTCGCTAATGCCCACATATCTAGCAATTTATGGCGGTAAACAATATAGGCGGCAATATGCCCTGCAAGACCAAGCAGACTGCTGATTAAACGTGATTCAGTTCCCCGACTGGGTTCACTGATTATCATGATGATAGGAATCAGCATAATTAATAAGCTAGCAAAGATTAACAATACGCGTGTCCATTGTTCTTGTAACCACTCATAGCCTTTTAATGCAAAATATTCGCGTAAAGCCAATGCGATTCCATTCACAAGCATCATATAAGTGAAAATCATCGACTTCATTTCTCTGCTAGGCAGTGCCGCTTGATCCCACCACAGCACTAGAAAAGTATTAGTGATAACTAGCCAGAAAATCCATTGTGCGGAAAAATTAGAAATAATCGTCCACCCCAGTGTAAATAATGACCACATCATAAAAAGCTGATACGCATCTGCCCCTGTTTGATAAATTTGTCCAAATACCGCCATGAATACACCGACTAAGACACTGGCGCAGAGCAGCAAAACTTGACCACTAAGACGTTGCAGCGAATATAAATACGCGGCGATTAGACAAGCGAAAATTGCTATCTGAATTGAGCTGAGTTTGATTACAGGAGTAATTTTTGACCAATTAAAGGCGAAGAAATAAATAATGCCTGAAAGCATCAGCGTTGTACCGATAATTAGCATCAGCCGTGATACCCATAATCCCCATTGTTTATGAGGATAGAGAAGGTTTAGCGCGTATTTTTTGGCTTCGCTAGTGATTTTACCGTTTGCATATAAAACTTCAATTAGTCTACGATTGGCGGGAATTTGTTCTAACGTATAGCTTTGCTGTTTTGTGTCCATAAGGTTAGCCTATAAGCGTTATTCATCAGAAAGGTCATACTAACAAACGCTTAAATAATACGATAGTGTTGATTGTTTTTTCAGGAAATAAGTAAAAATTTAGTAAGTGTTCAGTCCCCCTCTTTTTTTAAGAGGGGGACTGAACACTTACTATCTAGCCATCCTGCGGGACTTTCAAAGAATAGCGATTGAAAAAACGTCCATTATTTTTCTGCTCTTTGCCGTGAAAAATCACGGTGATGAAATCGCCTAAGGCGACGTTATTTTGTTTTAAGCTGTGCCTTAAATAACGATTTAAGATAACAGCGATAACCGCACCACCATCATCTTGTAAAAACATGGTTTTTTGTTCGTCATAGAGTAAATCATTTAAAGCACCACTGCCTTGAATGATGCCTGATATTTTTTCGCCTGCGGAAGGTTGCCAATAGGTCATTTTGTTTGTTGTTGCTAGGTTTTCAGTCATTTTTTATCCTGTTTGTTACAGCGTTTTCAATATCAGATAGTTATGTCCTTGACGGAGTGCAAAATATGTTTTGTACTCCACCACCTAATTAAATGTTATTAACTCAACCTGAAAACGCTGTAAGTGCTGTGTCATTCGCTCCATGTCGTGTTGCTTTACGCGCGAATATTATTTTGATTATAGCATTGAGCTAATTTGTGAAAACTTATAATGCCCTTATTGTTCAAATTAAAAATGAGGAGCTATCATGACTACCCTAGTTTTAAATGATGAGTTGATTGATGAAGTAGTTACAAATAGGGCATTATCAAACCGCTGAGGAAGCGGTTGAAAAGATTTCGACCTGTACGATTAACTCAGCCTAAATTAAGAAATAAAACCGAGAATAACATAAGACTGGCGGCTATCCGAAAGACGTAGTCTTTTGGGTAGCTGCCAGTCCCCAATAAATATATTAATACGAGCATGGGGACTGGCAGCAAACCAAAGGGCTTCGCCCTTCAGCTTGCCGCCAGTCTTTTAATCGTACAGGTTGAAAGATTTTGTCTGATTATATGCAAAAACACAAACAACAAAAAATAGGGCATCTTTTTCTAGTTCCAACGCTACGCGTTGGAATTCATATCAGCTTTAAATATAGAGATACTTTGTCTGGTTCCCACTCTCACACTACAAACAAATCCTAGCTCCCACTTTTCAAGTGGGAATTCATACCAAGCTTTAAATATAGCGATAACCTTGTGCTTCCAAAACCTGTATACATTCCAACGCAAAGCGTTGGAACTAGGAAAACGAGGAAATAATGCGATAATAATTGGGGCATATATGACCACCAAAATCTTCCACAAGGTAGTGCTGGTCTACAAACATCTCTATCAAATATCATCTTAAAAGTGTGTATACTAGGTTTTTAAAACCAAGGACAATCATGCTTACCCTATATACACTTCTGAAACATACATCTGGATTGGTACTCATTTTTTTTATTATATCTTTCATCGTAGTTGTAACCGATCTAGAAAATATCGCTACTGTAGCGATACATATATGGCTTACTAAATTGACTCTAATCGCTGCATCCTTAATCATTAATAAATGGTGTGCCAAGAAAATTACTGAATTAAAAGCCATCCAGTAAAGCTAATTTTATTTTGCCATGACCATAGTTAAATTCGTGCATTACTAGACATTGAAGTTCTGATAAATTGGTGATTACCCAGTTTGTTATTATTCTTTGAACTGGATTAAAACGGTTTTATCTCGTTCCTAAATTCTGTTTGGGAAAGAGACAAAAGTTTGGCTCTTTCGCTTCTGGCGTGGATAATTATCTGGTTTTTATAGTTCCCACTTTTCAAGTGGGAATTCATACCAAGCTTTAAATATAGCGATAACCTTGTGCTTCCAAAACCTGTATACATTCCAACGCAAA
>WTBX01000336.1 GCA_013138855.1 Methylococcaceae bacterium | reverse complement strand
GGTGTAATCATAATGCCGCCCGTTTCTGTTCGCCACCAAGTATCCACAATTGGACAACGACTATCACCGATAACGTGATAATACCATTCCCATGCTTCAGGATTAATGGGTTCTCCCACTGAACCTAATAAGCGTAAACTAGAACGATCAGTGCGGGTGACAAATTCATCTCCCTGAGCCATTAAGGCGCGAATGGCAGTAGGAGCAGTATAAAAAATATTAACTTGGTGTTTATCAATAACTTGCCAAAAACGCGAAGCATCAGGATAAGTTGGCACACCTTCAAACATTAAGGTTGTCGCACCATTACATAAAGGGCCATAGATAATATAGGAATGTCCTGTTACCCAGCCTATATCCGCTGTACACCAATAAATATCACCGTCGTGGTAATCAAATACATATTTATGCGTCATTGCGGCATAAAGCAAATAACCGCCTGTCGTGTGCAATACGCCTTTAGGTTTGCCTGTTGAACCTGAGGTATAAAGAATAAATAAGGGGTCTTCGGCATCCATTTCTTCAGCAGGACAATTGTCAGAGGCCGCTTCCATTTGTGCAAAATAATCCACATCTCGCTCAGGATACCAGTCTATTTGTCCGCCAGTGCTTTTAATGACAATCACTTTATCAAGGTTTGGGCAACCTGCCGCAGCTTTATCTGCATTAGCTTTTATGGGAATAGTTTTGCCGCCACGTAAACCTTCATCAGCACAAATTAAATAACCGCAATCAGCATCAATAATACGATCTCGTAAAGCATCCGCAGAAAAGCCACCAAAGACAATAGAATGGACTGCGCCAATACGTGTACAGGCTAAAATTACTGTGGCGGATTCGGCTATCATCGGTAAATAAATACAGACTCTATCGCCTTTTTTAACACCTTGATCTTTTAAGACATTGGCAAATTTACAAACATCTTTATATAATTGTCGATAAGTAATTTTTTTATCAATATCAGGATTATCCCCTTCCCAAATAATTGCAGTTTGCTCGCCACGAGTCGCTAAATGACGATCTAAGCAATTGACACTGACATTCAATTTACCCCCAGTAAACCAGCTAATTTCACCTTTAGGATAATCATAGTCCATCACCTTATCCCAAGGCTTACTCCAATCTAAAAAGTTTTCTGCTTGCTGCGCCCAAAATAATTCGGGATCATCAATAGATTGCTGATACATTGTTTCATAAGTTTCACGATTTATATGCGCACGTTCAGCAATCTCCGCTTTAACTGGATAGGTTTTGTTGTTTGACATGCTGTCTTCCTGTTATTTTTGTTTTTTAAAGCTTAAAGGCGACATTATAACGCTTTAATATAACTGATGTTACGCAAAACTAAGTGTCCACAAAAGACATGAAAGTTATTTAGACACGCATGAAGAACTTAAAGAAAAACCTCATGTGCTTCATGGTAAAAAATATAAATTGCTTAAATTGATTAATTTTTATATCTTTGCGTAATATCAGTGATAAATGTAGAACTATGAGTTATAAAAATATAATTGGATTATTGTTAATGATAATGCTGACTTTTTCAGTTTCAGCAAAAAAACTTTATAAATACCAAGATGAAAACGGACGCTGGCGTTTTTCTGATAAAGCCCCTAAAACAACACAACCAGTCCAAGTAGAGCAACTTAAAGCCACCTCTAAACAACGAGTTAAGCTCAATAAAACAGGGACTAAAAATAATCCACATTTTTCAATTACAAATAATTATGCGGGGGCTGTAGAGGTTAAAGCTGAATTTTCTGTGCAAGAAAATATTATTTCAGACCCACCGTTACCGCAGAAATTTATTGTAAAGTCTGGAGAGTCTCCTGTTTTGTTTAAAGTTTTTAGAATAGATTCCTCTCAAAAAGCACGTTACGACGTTAAATATAGTTATATATTAGGTTCGCCATCAGCAAAACATGATACCAATACGCTTTATTTACCACCGTTTGCTAAAGAGGCTCAGTTTAAAATCACCCAAGCTTTTAAGGGTCAATTTAGTCATTCAGATGAACAGAGTAAGTATGCAGTAGATATTTCAATGCCAGAAGGGACACCCGTCCATGCGGCTAGAACTGGTGTAGTTATGGCGGTTGAAAATGATTTTTTTGAAAATGGGCTTAAAGAATCCTATAAAGCTAAAGCGAATAATATTAGGATTTTGCATGACGATGGTTCTATGGCAATTTATGCGCATTTAAAGGTTGATGCCGCATTAGTTTATAGAGGACTTAAAGTCTCAGCAGGGCAGCTTATTGCTTATTCGGGAAATACTGGTTTTTCAACAGGTGCGCATTTACATTTTGCTGTACAGCTTAATAAAGGCATGGAGTTAGTTTCCGTCCCTTTTGTATTTACGAGTCAGGGAAAAACAGTGACACCAAAGATGGGGCAGTGGTTAGTTAATAACTGATATTATGCAGGTACTGTAGATAGGACTGGCAGTCCTTCCATAGAATCAGCGAAATTAAGAGGACTGCCAGTTCTTTTGCAAAATAATCTCAGTTTCACGGAAAATGAAATTGAAACTTCGTGTTCTCTGTGTTCTTCGTGTGAAATAAAAGTCTGATTGTCCCGTTTTAAATTGGTAGCTATTTTCAAAGATATTTTGGGTATCTTTCATGATTTTCGTGGAAAAAAATGAAGGATGCTAACTATTTTCCATTAGCTTAAAAAAACTTTTAGGCGCACCGCAAATAGGACAATCCCAATCATCAGGAATATCTTCCCACAAAGTTCCCGCAGCAATACCGCTATCAGGGTCACCTTTAGCTTCATCATAAATATGTTCACATTCTAAACACTGGTATTTCTTAAAATCAGACATGGTGGCTTTCTCGTTAAAGTATGTATCGAGTATCATTTCTTTAATCAATTCGCTTTTCTTATGCCGACTAGAGACTGAGTTAGGTACAATGGTAGCTTAAAAATAACCTCCGATGTTACTGTTTATATTCAGCGCATCAACTGTCGATAAAATCATTATGAAAAAAAAATCCCTCGTTCCATTATTATTACTTGGATTAAATAGCTTTACTGTACAAGCTGTTGATACTTCTTCTGTGTGGTTAGAAACGGCTAACCCTGACTTGAAAAATAAAATAAAAGTTGAGCTGCTAATGAACTATGGTGACACCGCTAAAAATCAGCCAGATTATCCTATGGTTGGCGTAGGCGATGGCTTAGGAATTTATCAACAGCAAGATAAAACCATTATCTTAATGAATCATGAATTAAAAGAAAAACAAGGGAAAATTCGCGCTCATGGCGAAAAAGGCGCGTTCGTTTCTAAATGGACGTTAGGAAAACAAGGGCTAATAAAAGGTGAAGATTTAATTAAGCAAGTCGCCGTTTATAATCATGAATTAAAAGAATATCGACTGAACATTACAGGTTTAAGTAAATTATGCTCGGCAGATTTACCGTCAGCCTCGGCTTTATTTTTTCAACAACAGGATAAACAATACGGAACACAGGCGCGGATTTTTTTTAGTGGAGAGGAGCTTTCAACTAAAAAATACAAGCGTTATGGACGCGCTTTTGCTCATGTTGTAGACGGTGATTTTGCAGGCACAAGTTTTGAATTACCTAAATTGGGGAGAATGGCATTTGAAAATATCGTTTTAAGCCCTTATCCACAACAACAAACTATTGCCATGTTAATGGATGACGCTACTAATGTTAGTCATGATGCACCAGAGGATGAAAAAGCCATTGCTGCCATTCATAAAAAGCCACCTAGCGAACTTTATATCTATATTGGCAATAAACAGCAGCAAACAGAAAATCCTATTGAAGCCGCTGGTTTAAATAATGGGCAACTTTATGGGATACAAGTCGAAGGAATGGCAAAAGAAAATCGTCAACAGGCTATTTCTGCGCAAACGCCTTTTAAGCTCATAGCCTTAGATAATGAGATAGAGGACGAGGAAGGTAAAAAAATGCAAATAGAAAGCGTAAGAAAAGGCATTAGCCAATTTTTGCGCATAGAAGATGGTGCGTGGAATTTACAAAAAGATAAACAGCATGAATATTTTTTTACAACAACCGATCAATTCAAGGGAAATAGCAGGCTTTATAAACTAGCATTTACCGA
>WTBX01000293.1 GCA_013138855.1 Methylococcaceae bacterium | reverse complement strand
TGCTGTTGTCGCCCAGACACAATGGTTATTGGTACTGACCGATGAAAGTCCTACTTCGTCTCTTGATTTTAACCCCTTCAAGAGTAAGACCCGCCTATAAGTCTATGGCGAAATGGTTGGGTTTACGCGCTGGTGTGTGAGGTTCCCCGAACCCTGCGCTTTAAGGATGGCAGCGTCTTCGGTGTAGCCACAAAATATCGTGGTGATAGAAGACTCCGTTGTTAGAAACATCTTGTCATGGTTTTTCCATGAAGAAAGTTAGTCCGTTGGCTGCGACCACTAAATGGTCTGTCCTTCCTCTTTTGGAAAACTCGACGATTGCTAAGAAACACCTTCCACGGCACTACCGCTGGCGAGATATTGGTTATTATATTAGGGGTAAAACAGGTTGTATTTATGTTAGTTAATCCTCTTGAGGTTAAACATCATTCTTTGACAGGAAGAATTACCACCGAACTGGTGCGTCAGTCATTTTTAAATGTCAAACGCAACAGGGGAGCTGCTGGCGTTGATAAGCAAAGCATTGATATGTTCGAGGCTAATCTTGAGCAGAATCTGCAAGCACTGATGAGAGATTTAAAGATGCGGGGCAAGTTTGCACCGCAACCGCTCAAACGTGTGCTTATCGACAAAGGCAATGGTAAGTTTCGCCCGTTGGGCATTCCCGTAGTCCGTGACAGGATTGCGCAGGATGTCTTGCGGCAACTGTTAGAACCGCTGTTTGAACCATTGTTCCATCCAAACTCGTGTGGATTTCGACCTAAAAGAAACTGTCATCAAGCGGTTGAACTAGTGCTGGATATTTGGCGCGAGGGCAATCGTTATGTACTAGATGCTGATATATCGGGGTTTTTCGATAACATTCCGCATCAAGTCATCATGACAGGGTTATCCAATGTGGTCGCTGATGGGAATATTCTTGGTATAGTTGAAGGATTTCTTAAGTCTGGAGTCATGGAAGATGGCGTATTCAAGCCGACAAATATCGGCACGCCACAGGGTGGAGTCATCTCTCCGCTACTGGCTAATATTGCGCTGAATTATCTGGATTGGCATCTGCAAGAACATGGGCTGCGCTTCGTGCGTTATGCCGATGATTTTGTAGTCCTGTGCAAGTCCGAGGAACAGGCAAAAGAGGCATTGGAACTTGTTGAGGCATTTTTGACGACTTATCTTGAGTTGAAACTCTGTCCCGTAAAATCGCATGTCACCACCTTTAGTGAAGGCTTTGCGTTTCTGGGGTTTGATATTAGCTCGAAAGCAGTCACGATGCGCCCAAAGTCCATAGAGAAATTCAAAGATAAAATCCGAGAGTTGACCAATCGCTCCTATAATTTGGATAATTACCGCATCACGCGGGTTAATCAGGTGATACGGGGAACGGCGAATTATTTTGCAACACCGTTCTCGCATAACCGTCGCCTGTTTACGGAATTGGACAAATGGATTCGAGTTCGCTTACGGTGCATGAAATTCGACAGGAAATGGAAGACCGATAACAGGCGTTTACGCTTGAAGCACTTTAAGAATCGAGGATTGTTAAATCTTAGAGATTTCTATCATAAACCTGCGTAGCAAATATAATGACTCCCTTTCGAGGGCAATCTAGGCGGAGCCGCCCATTGTCTGAAAGAGACACGATGGTAAATAGAGGGAATTAACCCTCTCGCGGCAACGGGGGGCTGGTGGAATTCCTCCAGCCTACCCACTAGACAACAGAGTTTGGGAACGAGACAAAACATTAAAGTATTTGCAAACGTGAAAAAACTTGTTTTTTCACTCCTTTGTGTAACATCAGTAATTAAATAGAGAGCGGGATTATTCTCGTTAGATTTTTAGAGCAATATGTGAATCATAAACTTAGCTCATTCACCAACTTGGAACTTCAAATATGCCAAAAATTTTGTTTTGCCTGATTTTTACTCTGTTAATCACGCCCGTTTCCTTTGCTGAGCCGTTTTGGGGGAGTAAGGTTTCACAGCCAGTTAATACGCCATCCAATAAACTTAAAGCAGGGCAGTTTATCTGGAAAGGCGATATTGCTCCAGCAGGACCTACGGTGGCAGAAATTAATCTGGCAGAGCAAAGGTTTTATTTATATCGAAATGGGGTGTTAATTGGTCTTTCTACTGCCAGTACTGGTAAAGGAAGACGTAGCACTCCAACGGGCATTTTTTCGGTGTTAACTAAAATCAGGCATCATCGTTCCAGAAAATACAATAATGCTCCCATGCCATACACGCAACATATCAACAACACAGGTATAGCCATGCACGCGGGGAAATTGCCTGGCTATCCTGCTTCACATGGTTGTATTCGCTTACCTTCGGCGTTTGCTCGATTGTTGTTTAAGTCATCTTTTATCGGAATGCCTGTGGTGATTAGTAGGGAGAAAAATAGTGCGGCAGCTTCAATAAAGGCTGGAGTTTTATCGACTAATGAGCCGTTTCGCTGGCAACCAGAAAAAGCAAGTTTAGGCGCGGCTTCAATTGTAATGAGTAAAGCCGACCAACGGATTTTTGTCTATAGAAATGGAGTTGAAATTGGACGAGCAAAACTGTCATTGACTAATATGGATAAGTCTTTTGGCACACATGCTTATCTTCTGCATCAAGGCGAAGGGGATTCGATTAATCCGTTTTTAAATCATGACGTATCATCTGCATGGGTAACTATAAAATTACCTAAATCGCTGAAACAAAAACAAGCTATTTTAAAGGGGGGCTTATTACAGAACTTGCAAATACCCGCAAGTTTTAGCACAGCCGTGAATGAAGTTTTGACTTCAGGAACCAGTCTATACATAACTGATAGCTCAGTGCTTGAACACGAAATAACAGCATTAGCGTTAAATGCAGTAGCGGGTAATCAACAAAAGCAAGCCCTTGCTGTACCTTCTAAAACGCCTATTGCTAAAGTAGACGAATGGTCATCAGTCGCGGCTTTAGCTGAAATAGAAAACTTACAAGTTGATATGAAAGATATGCAAAAGCAAGTTGAGAAAATTAAAAGCGAGTTAAGCAGTATTGAGAAACTGCTTTGATTTCAGATTTATAAATTAAACAGATTAAAATAAGCGCGTTTTTACAATTCATCTATGCGGCTTCGTGCGCGACTAAAAGTCGCGGCTCTTGAACTATAAATGTATAGGTTTAGGGCGGCTAATCCAATAACCTTGTGCAAAATCAACCCCCATTTCATTTAATTTATTGTAGATACATTCACTTTCTACATATTCAGCGATGGTTTTTCTACCCATTAAATGCCCAATTTCATTGATGGACTTTACCATTGCAAAATCAACGGGGTCTTCACAAATATCTTTAACAAACATTCCATCAATTTTTAAAAAATCTACAGGCAGGTTTTTTAAATAGGCGAATGACGATAAACCACTGCCAAAATCATCCAAAGCAAAAAGACAACCCCGTTCTTTGAGCTGTTTAATAAAGGCGGTGACCATATTCAAGTTGGTAATCGCCGCCGTTTCTGTGATTTCAAAACAAAATTTTTCAGGGGGTAAACCATAATAGTCAATGGTTTTAGTAATAAAACCATACAACCATTCACACCCTAAAGTATGCCCTGATAAATTTAAGGTACAGAGTGATAGTGCATCTAGCGCGTTTGAATTTTCTGCAAAAAAAGCAAAGGCGTTATCAATAATAAATTGATCTACTTTAGGCATTAAGCCATAGCGTTCAGCAGCAGGGATAAACGCATCAGGCGGGATGAGTTGTTTTTCTTCATCTTCTAGCCGTACCAAGATTTCATAATGATCGCCTTCATCATCGGTAAAACTTTTAATCTCTTGTTTAAATAAACGAAATTGATAGTCATCCAGTGCTTTGTTGAGTTTGACGACCCATTGTACTTGCCCAGAACGAAGTTTAATGTCGGCATCATTAGGCTGATAGACGTGGACTCTATTGCGTCCTGCATCTTTTGCCGCATAACAAGAAGCGTCTGCGGTTATTAATAAATCATTAAGGGTATTAAATTCTTCGGTAATTTGCATTAAGCCTATACTGACCCCAATACGAAAACTTTTTTCATCCCATTGAAAACGATAGTCGGCAATACTTTCTCGTAAAATATTAGCAAGACGTTCGCCACGCTCTAAAGAGCAATGCTCCATTAAAATGCCAAATTCATCGCCCCCTAAACGCGCTAAGGTATCGCGGGTTCTTACTTTAGTATGCAGTATGGAAGTGACTTGTTTGAGTAGTTCGTCACCTGCGGTGTGTCCGCAACTGTCATTGATAATTCTAAATTGATCTAAATCCAGATAGCAGAATATATGCTGACCACCCGATATATTTCTTGCTTTTAGAATACGGTTGAGACGTTGTTCAAAAACTCTGCGATTAACCAATCCTGTTAATGGGTCATGGGTTGCATGATAAGCGAGTTCTTTGGTTAAACGGCGAGCTTGGGTGACATCACTAAAGACTAGGACAACCCCTTGTATTATACCGTCTTTATCATGAATGGGCGCGGCGGAGTCTTGTATGGAATATTCGGTACCCATGCGGTTAATGAGTAATACTTTTTCATCCAGTCCCACAATTTTATTTTTTGCAAGACAACGAGCAATCGGGTTGACGACCTTTTTTTTGGATTCCTCATAAATAATGTGAAAGACGCTATCTATATGCTGGCCTTTAGCTTCCTCAAGACGCCAACCAGTCAAGCTTTCTGCAACAGGGTTGATAAATTCAATTAAGCCTTGAATATCCGTGGTAATGACGGCATCACCGATAGATTTTAAGGTGACTTGAGCGCGTTCTTTTTCATCAATTAACTGCTCTTCTATTTGCATTCTTTCGCTGATTTCGCGCTTTAACTCTATGGTGCGTTCTTCGACCATTTCTTCCAATTGATGTCGATAGGCTTCAAGCTCTTTCTCAATCATTTTGGTTTTAATGACATTCTCAATAGTCATCGGCAACAGCTTTAAATAAGCACCTTCTAAATCTTTGGTTAAATAATCTGACGCGCCTTGTTTAATGGCTTTAACGGCAATTTCCTCATCACCTGAGCCTGTCACAAATACAATCGGTATGGCTACTGGAATATGTTCAAACAAATCAAATGCAGTGCCATCACCTAAGCTGTGATCGAGTAAAATAAGCTCAAACCCCGTATCGCTAGCTAATATTTCTCGCGCCTGTGCAATTGACCCTGCAATAGTGTAATCATAGGGAAGCTGTTCACGTTTAACAAAACGCTTAAAACTCATTTGATCGGTCAGGTCATCTTCGACTAACAATAATTTTATGCGGCTCATTCGGGTAACTCACTTTTCGACCAGTAAGCATTCAGTAGTTCAATGGTCTCAACAAATTCGTTATATTCGACAGGCTTTAAAATATAGCCTGCAACGCCTAGTGTAAAACAATGATCTATATCGGATTCTTCTTTAGATGACGTTAACATGATGACAGGCGTTTTTTGAGAAATTTTTCTTTTTTTAAATTTTTCAAGAAACTCTAAGCCATTCATTTTAGGCATATTTATATCTAATAATATAATGCAGGGGCTAACTTGAGTGGATGAATCTAATATTTTCAAGGCTTCCTCGCCATTTTCAGCGATCCATAATTCATTAGGAATTTTAAGTCGTTTAAAGCAGCGTTTTACCGTCATAATGTCTACTGAATCGTCTTCGATTAGTAATACAGGTTTAGTACTATTCATTAACATATTGCTCCCTCTTCGGGAAAGTGAAAAAGAATTGGCTGCCTTTTCCAAGCTCTGATTCCAGCCAAATTTTTCCTTCCCAGTTATTAACTATTTTTTCGATGAGACTTAAGCCAATGCCTGTGCTATTTTGTTGATCTTTAGGGCTTAAGGTTTGAAATAGTTGAAATACTTTTTCTTTATAAGCCTCATCTATGCCGACCCCATTGTCTTTAATACAAAAACACCAGTCAGTTTTTTTATCTTCATAGCTAAATTGAATTAAGCCCTGTGGTTTATCATTATATTTAATGGCATTGTCTAATAAATTTTGCATTACCTGATAAACCCTAAGCTTTTCCCCCCATAATATGGGAAGTTGCGGCTGGATTTCAAGCTTAATATGTTCTGGTGGCGATAATGCTTCAATCACATCCGTAATAATAATATTTAAATCTACTTTTTCCAGCGTTTCACGAATCCTACCGATACGAGAATATTGTAAAATGCCGTCAATCATTTCGTGCATACGTTTGGCGCGGCTTCGTAATAAGGTCATTTGTTCACGACCATCATCATCAAAAGCATCGGCATAATCTTCTTCTATCCATGAAGATAATTGATTAATGGCTCTAAGCGGAGCTTTTAAATCATGCGAGACAACATAGGCGAAATTTTTTAATTCTTCGTTGACCTTATGCAATTCTTCAGTACGTTTTTCAACCCTATGTTCCAGTTCTTCATTAAATTGCTGGATTTGTTGATGATTGAGTTTCATTTCTTCAACCAGCAAAGTATTTTCTAATGCAATCGCAGCTTGTGCAGTAAGCAGCTTGGTGAGTTCTATATGCTGCTGACTAAAAACCGAAGCAATGAGATTGTTTTCTAAATAAAGTACCCCTAAAACTTTTTGTTGCTTAACGAGTGGTAGACATAAGACCGATTTTAGCTGTTGTTTAATGACGACTTCATCGGTAATAAAGTCACTTTCTTTGCTGGCGTTTTCCAACACCACCATTTCAGCAGTACGATGCACGTAATTGACAATCGCCATACTTAAGGTATCAGTTTTCAATACATCTGTGTCTTTGATTTTTACTTTTATCTCATCTTGCTTAATGCCTTTTGCAAAGACGGTTAATTTTTCAGGCTCTACAATTAACAAGTAACCACTTTTAGCCCCTAAACGTTCCATAACCGCTTTGATGATAGTGATTAATAATTGGTCTAAATCTAATTGTTGAGTAATTTCACGCGTCGCTTCTACCAAATAATTAACATCAAGTAATTGAGCTAAAGAAATTTCATTGTTGTTATCTGACATGTCGTCATCCACTACGATAGAGTATTTTTCCATGATTTGTTTTGCTTTAACGTCAGCACCACAACGTTTAAAACCAAGAACAGCTTTGACTAAATGATAGTCTGCATGTTCATGTTGTTTAGTGATTAATAATTCTCCTGTACGTTGCTGTAAAAACGCTTCCAACAAAATAAACTTTTCTTTACGCGCAGCATCAATCGCATCTAAATAACAGCGTCTTGCTTCACTAAAATTATTATTATGGAAAGCAGTTTCTGCAAACATCAAACCTAAATAGGGTTTTAAAATAGGCCCTAACTCAGACCATACACCAACGCATCCTAAATACTCTGCGAGCCTTTTTTCTTCGTCATTATCACGATTTTCAAACTTTAAGCCATTAATATAACGAAACACATACCAAAGGCGATTTAAAATATTATCACTTAAACCCCGTAAATAAGGCTGAGCGAGTTCGAGATTTTCCGCAGCAACCTCATAATCACCTAAATAATGATGAGCAATGCCTTTTAAAGTGTAATAGCCTCCTATAGACACCACATGTTTATCATTTTCCCATTTTGCCAGATATTGTTCGATTTCTTCAACACTGAATTTGCGCGAATCAAGCTGCATAAAAGCAGACCAACCTGCTAATGCACTTTCTGCTAAACCTAAGGAAAGTGATAAGTTAAATTTTCGAGAAAAAGTGATACATTCATCACCAATTTCGGAAATACGCTGCATATTCGCCCCTTGATGGACTAAATGCCAGATATAAGGCCCATAAGACAATCCCGCATTATATAAATCACCACAGTTTTTACCCCGATGAATATTTTGTTGGCAATCGCTTATCACCGTTTCTGAATTTTCTCGATTATGACGATTTGTCCACAAAATTCCATTGATACCTTTGGTTGCACCGAAACTGTCAGGATAACGCTCTGCTAATGCGAGTCCTAAATCTTCATAGTGAAAAGAGAGATCATATTGTCCTTTGCGTTGTGCGTATAAACCCACCATCGAAAAACCATAAATAACTGATTCATCTACGCCCCCCGCTAAACAGTTTTGCGTTGATTGGATGGCTGATAAATAAAGCTGGGGAACCATGCCCGCCAAATAATAATCAGGAATCAACTCGCTATAAATTCCTGTTTCAATTTGAATTTCCCTATTATTACTCGGTTCTACATCTAAAATTTCCTGCCAGACATCACGGTTATCTTTATGAATTTCATCAAAAATTTGTGCAGATTTTTCCAAAGCATCATTATCATCACTAGGGATGCGGCGGTTAAAAAAATCTAAACCGCGATTACCCAGTTCTATTGCTCTTGTAAAATTTCCCAGCGAGGATAAACCTGTTGTCTGCTCGTATAAACAATCAACCCTGTCTAAATCACTGCGGGATTGCTGAATTAAAGTTTCTAAAATTTCTTCTGAGTCACCTTGATTGCCTAACGCCATTTCGGTACGGGCTAAATATTTATACAGCGAAAACAAAAAGCTGTAATCTTTTCCCCAAATCTTATCGGGATATAATTCTTTAGCTTGATGAAAAAAGAAATTTGCGTTATCCATTGCCAAGGCTCGCATCGCTACGACACCCGCTGCATAATTAAAACGCGCCTCTTGTAAACACGCCGCCTTATCAGCGTTATCGACTCGACCTTCGGCTAAATGCTCAACAATAGGGAATAAATTCGGTAATTCTTCATACACACTATTGTCAGGAATTGCCTTAATAAAGGCGGTGGCGATTCGGTGATGTACAAGGCGTGTTTTTTCCTTGTCCATAAAACTTGCGGCTGCCGCTTGTACTTGGTCATGAAAAAATAATAATTGCTGTTTTTCGCGGACTAAAATATTTTGTACAAAGGCTTCTGTCAGCTCATTATATAATTGGGGTAAGGTCATTCCTGCAACTAATGCTAAATCAGCGGTTTCAAAACGCGCGCCTAAATTAGCGGCAATAGCGAGTAATTCTTGCACCGAAGACGATAATTTACTAATTTTATCTTTAAATAAATCTAACGCGGAATCAGGAATTTTTGCATGACGCAGTTGTTCATCATTCCACGCCCAAACCCCTTCTTCACTTAAATGTAAATGCCTGTAAGTATGCAGCCAGCGCAGACTCTCATTAACAAATAAAGGGTTACCCGCCGAGGTATGATAAATCACCTCCGATAAGGCTTTGGTACGCGAAGGGTAAGTGTTTAAAATATAAGCACTCATTTGATTGACTTCTTTAAGCCCTAAAGCCTCTAGTCGAATTTCCAATAAAGGACGGTTTGCTTTTTTAACTCGACCAATTAAGCGTGTTAGCCTGTGACTGTCATCGACTTCATTATGCCGATACGCGCCTATCCAAAATAAATAGGGGTATTCCATGTGGTTATCAAACACGCGTTCTAATAAGTCAAAACTTGCGCCATCACACCATTGTAAATCGTCAATAAATAACGTTAAAGGGTGTTCTTTGCAGGCAAAGCTGGCGATAAATTTCCCCGCTGTATCATTAAAACGGTTGCGTGCCTCTACGGGCGGTAAATCGGGAACTTCCAATTGTTTGCCAATAATTAATTCCAATTCAGGGATTAAATCAGTCATTAAACGCCCATTTTCCCCTAAACTATTATTTAGCAGTTTTCCCCAATAATCTAATCGGTGACTGTCTTCTGTTAACAGGGTTTTGATTAAATGGGTAAAGGCTTGAATAAGCGTGCTATAAGGAATGTGTTTTCTGAACTGGTCAAACTTACCTGAGCAAAAATAACCGTAATTACTCACAATGGGCAATTGCAATTCTTGAATTAAGCGCGTCTTTCCTATACCTGATAAACCTGAAATTAACGCCGAACGAAATACGCCTGAGCAGGATTTTGAAAACTCTTCCAACATTCGCGTTTTTTCTTGATCTCTACCGACCATTAAAGAAGGAATGGTAATACGGTTACTGTAATCTTTGCGTTTTAAGGTGAATTTCGAAATTTGTTTACCTTTTTGCCACTCAGATAAACAATGCTGTAAGTCTACTTTTAAACCTGATGCGGTTTGATAGCGTTTTTCTGGAGCTTTTTCTAATAACAGCGCGACAATATCACCTAATATTTCGGGGACATCTGGATTAATACTTTCAATACGTGCTGGAACTTCAGCCAAATGAGAATGTAAAATGGTAATGGGGTCATCAAATAAAAACGGCGGCTCGCCTGTTAACGCTTCAAATAAAATCATCCCTACCGCATAAAGGTCGGTGCTGTAATTGACTGAATACTTAATTCGCCCTGTCTGCTCAGGCGATAAATAAGGCAAAGTATCAATACGAAAAGCTTCTTCATAAATAAAATGACTAAGCTGATTAATATCTAACACTCTGACATCATCAATTAGCTGTACTTCCAATGTTTCAGGATTAAGTAAAATATTATTAGGTTTTAGCCCTTTATGGATATGTCCTGCTTTATGAACTTCTTCTAATCGGCTCGCAATGGCAATAATAATTCGCAACACATTTTCAAGTTTAAGGGTTCTATGTTCTGCTAGCCATTGAGTTAAAGGACAGCCTGCAAAAAAATTCTGTACTAAAAATAAACTGTCGGTTGTTGGGTTATCAATATGAGGGATAAACGTATGAGGTAGAGCTAAATCGCTAAGTTGTTCTATTTGTTGCTGTAAATAATCTTTTAAACTGGGTGAATTAAACTGCGGTTTAATTTGTCTTAACACCAAAATTTCAGCAGGATTATTGAGTAAATGCACTTTAAATACTTCTGAGTGCATACTTTCTCCTAATAATTCTAAAATTTGATAATTTAATAGTGTTTTCATAGCATCTACTCTGAATTAAACCGTAGTAATATCAAGAATGCGTGAAAATTAGAGAATGCCACAAACTTGATAGTTAAAGTATATTCGTTTTTATAGTATAAATTAAACGCTGAATCGTTAAGTATGCCTACCAACTTAAGACGAGACAAATAGTTGATTCTTTTCAATATCACCATGAAGAGCATGAAGCCTTACCTTCAAGGTCTTCATGCTCTTCATGGTTTAAAAATGTTGTTTGATGACTGTCCCTTCTTAAGTTGGTAGCTACAAATGAATTATATAAGGTAAATAAATGCTAATAAAAACTTTAAAATATGTAGGCGTTTTAGTTATAACTTCCGTCACTGTTTATTTTGAACCTTTTTTACAGGAAAAAATGAATAAAGTAATGACGTATGTATTGGATAACACACAAGGTAATACCACGACTCAAAGTCAGCCTATCCAAAACAAGAAGCTAGAAATG